>DAIOUH010000001.1:0-4872 GCA_036751585.1 Prevotella sp.
ATGCCGATGAGCGCGGCAACATCCTCAGAGTTGATGTCGCCCGTGAGCAAGATGCCCACGCAAGAATTGTCGCCAGAGGAGAGGGCGACAACCTCTTTGATGGTTTCACCCTTTTGCTTCACGAGGATGCTCATGCCCTCGCTCTTGCCTTTCTTCATGCCCGTGAACTCGCTATAGCCATCGTCTTCGAGAGCCCTGATCTTCTTGGCGAACTTCCTCTTCACGCTGCCGGAGCAATCGGTGAGCTTCAAGACCTTCACCTCGTCCACCTCCTTGAGCAAGGCGTTGACATTGCCGTCTTTCACCTTGGAGGCGGCGATGGTGAGCATGAGCTTTGGCACGCTGACGCACTCAGCACGCTTTTTGTCCCTGAACTCATTGAACACGCTGCTCGCCGACTGGCAGAAAGCCATTTGGCAAGTCAGCATCAGAAATAATGTAAACAGAACCTTTTTCATGGTGTTATCGTTTATTTTGCTAATACTCTATGTAATGTCTTAGACGTTCCAAGTCGTCACGCGTAAAGTCGCGCATCAATCTCAATTGCTCGATGTCGTGTATCTCGCCATACAAGCGCCGATAATCCACGATGTCCTTGGCTTGATAATAGTTGATGTAAGGATGCCGCTTGAGCTCTCCCAACGAGAGCTTGTTGACATTGAGCCTGTGCACCTTGGCGGGGTTGACCTCAAAATAGGGCAAGGCCTCCTCGGGCATGTCCTGTATCTCAAGGAGCTGGTCGCGCGAATAGTAACCACCCAGCAACTTCCGGCGTCGCACAATCTGACGGGCAAAATACGTGCCAATGCCTGGCACACGAAGAAGCAATGTGGTGTCGGCATCGTTGAGGTCTATGCGCTCGCCTTGTTTGAGTTTCATGGGGAAACGCCTGCCCGGGACGCTGTCGGGCGCGCATCCGTAAGGCACGTTTTGATAACCTCGTGCCGCGACAGGCTGATAATCGGAGCCTATGCGTATGAGCGTCGCAAGTTCGCGATACTGCTTGTTGGTGAGACCATAGATGCGCGCGAAATCCTCCTTCTTTCTGAACACGCCGCCCTTGGCACGGTATTTATAGATGTTTCGCACCTGCCAAGGCTCCAAGCCAAGGGCAAGCAGCTCGGTGGAATCGGCGGTGTTAGGATCGAATGGGAAGCGGCTCACCGCACGGCCAGGCACCGCATAATATTGATTGCCCCTTCCGCGCCTGTACCTATTATAATAGGCATAGCGTTCACCTCGGCTGCCCACCATGGACGAGTCGTCTTCGCCAGGACTGGTAAACATGGTCTCCTTGCCGTGGAAGACCAACAAGACAAGGCTGACGATGATGAAAATGGCCAACAGGAAAAAGATGACCCGACGGTCGGCACGGCGAATGTAATGGAAATCGCGGAAGCGCATGGACTCAGAACAATCCTAATTGGTGCAAGAACACGATGGCGATGCACAGGGGCGAGACAAAGCGCACGAGGAAGAGCCAGACCTTGTAGAAGCCCACGGAGACGGTGCCCCAATTGGTGAACTCGTCTTTCACCATCTTCTTGGGAGCGACCCAGCCGATGAGGATGCAAGTGGCAAACGAGCCGAGCGGAAGAAGGACGTTGGAGGTGAGAAAGTCGCAGAAGTTGAGGAAGCTCTTGCCCAACACCGTAATGTCCACCGCGCCACACGACAGCGAGCAGGCAATGCCAATGAATATGGCAATGACAGTTTCCAAGACTGCGCCTTTCTTGCGCGACACGTGCAGCTCCTCAAAGATGAGCGACGTGCCTATCTCGTGCATGGAGATGGTGGACGTGAGAGCGGCAAGGGCGAGCAGCGCGTAGAACAACACGCCAACCACGTATCCCACCACGGGCGTGAAAGCCTGCTGGAAGACATTGGGCAACGTGATGAAGATGAGCGAGGGACCGCTGTCGGGGTTGATGCCCACGGAGAAAGCCGCCGGGAAAATCATCAAGCCGGCAAGCACTGCCACCATGGTGTCTACCACCGCTACCTTTATCGACGACCGCAAGAGGTTGGTCTGGCGAGTGAAATAAGATGAATAGGTGCAAAGGCACGCCGTGCCAAGCGACAAGGAGAAAAAGGCCTGACCCAAGCCGTCGAAGATGACCTGATGGTCCACCTTTGAGAAGTCGGGGTAGAAAAGAAACTTGATGCCTTTCCACGCGTTGGGCAACGAGCACGATGCCGCCACGATGATGAGCAACAACACGAACAGCGTGGGCATGAGCACGTTGCTCACCTTCTCTATGCCTCGCCTCACGCCGCGCACCACCACGAGGTGGGTGATGATGATGAAAGCGATGGTCCACACGATAGGCTCTATGGGCGACGAGGTGAACTTGTTGAAATACTCTTGCACATAGGCCGCGTCGCCATTGATGTTGCCCATGATGGAAGCATAGAGATACTGCAAGCACCAACCGGCTATGACGGAATAGAAGCCAAGGATGATCAGTGAGGTCATGGCGCCGATAGCTCCCACTGCCGCCCACGCCCTGCCGCCTCCGGCACGGGCATAGGAGCGCGCGGCATTGGCGGAACCGTGACGACCCACGATAAACTCGGCGACCATGCCAGGCACGCCGAGCAAGATGATGCAAAGAAGATAGATGACGATAAACGCCGCGCCACCATTCTGGCCGGTCATGTAGGGGAAACGCCAAATGTTGCCCAACCCCACCGCTGAACCTGCAGTGGCAAGCACTACGCCTATCTTTGTACCGAAGCTGCCTCGTTCCATGATTTCTGATTTTTTAGATTATGTCAAACTGGTGCAAGAATATCGCGAGGATAAACAACGGCGCGACAAAACGGACAAGGAAGAGGTAAGCCCCGAAGAGGCGACGCGACACAGTGCCCCAATTGGTGAACTCGTCCTTTACCAACTTCTTTGGCACGAACCAGCCAATGAAGACACACGTGAGGAAGCCGCCTATCGGCAAGAATATTTGTCCGGTAACGAAGTCGAACACGTCGAACAACGACTTTCCGCCTATCTCCAACCCTTTCCAATCGCCAAGCGACAAGGAGCAAACGGCACCGATGACGGTGCACGCCACGGTGACAATAATGGCACCCTTCTTGCGGGAGATGTGGAGCTCCTCATAGAAAAACGCCGTGGAGACCTCATGCAGGGAAATCAACGACGTGAGGGCAGCCAAGGACAGCAAGAGGTAAAACAGCAACGACACGAGCCAACCCAACAACGGCAGGCCTGAGAACGCCTCGTTGAAGACATTGGGCAAGGTGATGAAAATCAAGGAAGGGCCGCTGTCGGGACTGACGCCCACGGAGAACGCGGCAGGGAAAATCATCAAGCCGGCGAGAATTGCCACAAAGGTGTCGATGGAACAAATCTGCACGGCAGACTTCACGAGGTTGGTCTGGCGCGTGAAATAAGACGCGTAAGTGGAGATGCAACCCATGGCTATGCTCAGCGAGAAGAAGCTCTGCCCCAACGCGCCAAGGAAAACGCCCCTGTCAACCTTGGAGAAATCGGGCTTAAAAAGAAACGCCACGCCCTTGCCGGCGTTTGGCAAGAGGCAAGAGGCCACCACGATGACCAACAGCAAGATGAACAACGTGGGCATCATCATCTTGGAGGCTTTCTCTATTCCGCCCCTGACACCATGGATGATGACGAAATAGGTAACAAGCATTATGAGCACGAGCCAAAACAAGGGCTGCACCGGGTTGGAAGAGAAATTGACGAAGTATTGCTTGACGTAATCGGCGTTGCCGCTCAGTTGACCCATTATTGAGGCGTAAACATATTGCAAGCACCAACCGGAGATGACGGCATAATAGCCCGTGATCAAGAAACCGGTGAGCACGCCAAGCAGTCCGACAAACTTCCATGCCTTGCCATTGGCCATGCGCGAATAGGCGCGGTACGTGTTGGCGGCACCATGCCTGCCGATGATAAACTCTGACACCATGCAGGGAATGCCAAACAACAACACGCAGCCTATGTAAATCAAGATGAACACGGCGCCGCCATTCTGACCCGCCATATAAGGGAAACGCCAAATGTTTCCCAATCCCACGGCACCACCGGCAGTGGCAAGTATCATTCCTATCTTGCTGCCGAAACTGGCTCTTTTTTCTGACATATAATTTTGCTTCCTCTATATTTTAATGCAAAATTATAAAATATTATCCGCCCATTCAAGCAAATTGAAAGTTTTTAGCGGATAAAATTGAATATTATGTCAAAAATGGGCATGCGGCGCATCATATTCACCTGTATTCCTCAGGCACCATTTGCTTCCAAGCGGAATAAGGGTTCGAAAGCATATAAGAATTGTAGAAATGCTTGTCGCCGGTAACCTCTGGGCCGATGAAATCGGGTTTGTCGAAAGCCTCAGTCTCGCTGCCGAGTTCAACCTCCGCCATCACGAGACCATCGTTAGCTCCATGAAACTCGTCAACCTCAAACGTGTGGCTGCCAGAGCCCACAAGATAGCGATGCTTGTCTATCACGCCACCCTTGCACAACTTCAAGAGATGCGACGCCTCATCGAGCGTTATCTCTTTCTCAAACTCGTAGCGCGTCATGCCACCATCATAGCTTTTGCCCTTGATGGTAAGATAAGCCTTGTCATCGCGCACGCGCACGCGCACCGTGGCGCCTTCGGCAGGGATATAGCCCTGCTGGATGTGGCTCACCGAGGATGCCTCTCGCTTGTAGGCACCGCCATGTTTCACCAAAAACTTACGTTCTATCTCCAATCCACTCATAATATAATATTTTCATGCAGGACGCGGACAACAGACATACTGCCATTCGGGTCGCGGACGGCCACAGTGGCCGCACCCTGCTAAACAAAAAAAGGCGGCTCTTGGAGCCGCCTTGAATCC
>DAIOUH010000001.1:4882-44750 GCA_036751585.1 Prevotella sp.
ACAATTATATTTGAAATAGGGAAGCTATGTTGATTCGTGTGTGTGACTTTCTTTCACACTTCTTGTTTCACACGGATTAAAAAGATTTTTAAGATGTCGTCTTCGCCGATTAAGCATACCGTGCTATTCACCGCGTAGCCGCTTGCGGCGTAGCAATCTTTCAAATCTTTTTAATCCGTGTGAAAAATCAGCAAGAAAGCAGATTTTACCCATTCATATCAGTGTAGAATCAAAAAAGGCGGCTCTTGGAGCCGCCTTGAATCCTTATATCATTGTACTATAAACATTGACCAAATCATGTAGATGATGGCAAGGGCGACAAGGACTCCGAAAATCCATTTCACCACGCTCTCGCCTTGGTTCTTTTGTTTCTCCTTGTGCTCAGTGCGCTTCTTGGTGGTCGTCACATTGTTGACCTCCCTCACCGGCACGTGCTTCAGTTGTTCTTTCTTATTGTTTCCCATAGTATATGTGTTTTAGTTTTTCGTATCAAGCCAATGACCTATCCTGGCACGTCAATCTTGTTTCTCAGCGTCGCTCTCGGCAAACTCCATGAGATAAGCCTTGATGAATCCGTCTATTTTACCGTTCATCACGCCGTCGACATCAGATGTCTGGTAGCCCGTGCGGTGGTCTTTCACGCGACGGTCGTCGAAGACATAGCTTCGGATCTGGCTTCCCCACTCTATCTTCTTCTTGCCTGCCTCAATCTTGGCTTTCTCAGCCTGCTGCTTCTTCAAGGCGCGGTCGTAGAGTTGGCTCTTCAAGAGCTTCATGGCCTTCTCGCGGTTCTTTGGCTGGTCGCGAGTCTCCGTGTTCTCGATAAGGATTTCCTCCTTCTCGCCCGTGTCGGGGTCCTCATATTGGTAGCGCAAGCGCACGCCCGACTCCACCTTGTTGACGTTCTGGCCACCGGCACCACTGGATCGGAACGTGTCCCAGCTCACCTTGGCCGGGTCTACATACACCTCAATGGTGTCATCGACCAAAGGCGTGACGAAAACCGACGCGAAGCTCGTCATGCGCTTGCCCTGGGCATTGTAAGGCGAGACGCGCACCAAGCGGTGGACACCATTCTCGCTCTTCAAGTAGCCATAGGCATACTCGCCGCCCTCAATGGTCATCGTCATGCTCTTGATGCCCACTTCCTCGCCCGGCTGCAAGTCGGTAATGGTGGTCTTGTATCCGTTTGCCTCGCACCAGCGCATATACATACGCATGAGCATCGACGCCCAGTCTTGAGCCTCCGTGCCACCGGCACCGGAGTTTATCTTCAACACCGCGTCCATGGAATCCTCGTCTTGGCGAAGCATGTTTTTCAGCTCAAGGTCTTCTATACACTTCATCGCCTTGGCATAGTCGGCATCGACCTCTTCCTCGGTGACGAGATCCTCTTTATAATAGTCGAAGGCAAGCTGCAACTCATCGGCGTTCTGCTTACACTGCTTGTAGCCGTCGAGCCATTTCTCTATGCCTTTAACCTTCTTCATTTGCGCCTCAGCCCGTTTGGGGTCGTCCCAAAAGTCAGGAGCCTGGGTGCGCAACTGCTCCTCCTCGAATTCTACTTTCTTCTGGTCAATATTGAGATAGTGGTGAAGCTTTTCAGTGCGCTCCAACACGTCTTTCAGTTGATCTGATGTTATCATTTTGCTTATTTCGTTATTACTCCGTCTGATGGCGTATTGGCGTACATGCCATCGATGATGTCCTTATAATGTTCGTTGACCACGCCACGGCGCAATTTCAAGGTATTGGTAATCTCGCCTTTCTCCATGGAGAAATGGTGTGGCAACAAGGTGAATCGCTTTATCTGCTCATAATGAGCGAGACTCTGCTGGAGGATGTCAATGCGCTCCATCATCATCGCCTTTACATCCTTGTTCTCGCACAGTTCTGCCCTGTCGGCGAACTTTATGCCTCGCGACTTCGCCCATTCCTCAAGTACGCTATACTCTGGCACGACAAGGGCGGAAACAAACTTGCGCTGGTCGGCGATAACAGCCACTTGGTCTACAAACTTGTCCACGAGAAGCAGCGACTCTATCATCTGTGGGGCAATATACTTGCCATTGCTGGTCTTGAACAAGTCCTTGATGCGCTCGGTGAGATAAAGCTCTCCGTTCTTGATGTAGCCAGCGTCTCCGGTATGGAAGAAGCCATCAGCGTCAAAAGCGGTCTTGTTTTGTTCCGGACGCTTATAGTAGCCCTTGGTGATGGTCGGACCTTTAAGCAATATCTCGCTGTTCTCGCCAATCTTTATCTCTATGCCGTTGATAGGCTGGCCAACGGAGCCAATGGTATAACCCTCGTCCAAATGGTTGCACGACACCGTGGCAAGGCTCTCGGTCAATCCGTATCCAACGACCATGCCAATGCCTATGCTATGCACGAACTCTTGCACCTCGGGCGAGACGTAAGCTCCTGCCGTCGGGAAGATATTGGGATGCTCAAGGCCTATCTGCGCCCGCACGAGACTAAGCACGGTCTTGTTGGCTATGGCGTATTCAAGACGAAGCGACAATGGCGGGCGTTTGCCTTTCGCAAGATAATCAATGTTGTATTTCTTACCGATGTTCCAAGCCTTGTAGAACATCTTTTGCTGGATGCCGCTTGAACGGTCTATCTTGGCCTTGACCGCCTGATAGACTTTTTCCCAGAAGCGAGGCACGCTCGACATACACGTCGGGTGGGTCTCACGCATAGACTGCTGAATCTTGTGGGGATCTGTGTTCACGATGAGCGTACAGCCCTCGCTGATGGCCAAGTAAGCCCAGCCACGCTCAAAGATATGGGTGAAAGGCAAGAAGTCGATGACACGGTCGCTCTCGCCCAATGGCACGCACTCGTCATTGGCTTTCAACGCGGCTGAATACTGTCCATAGGTGAGCATCACGCCTTTCGACTCTCCCGTGGTGCCACTGGTATAAAGGATGTTGCAAAGGTCATCGTCGTTGGCTTCCTTCCACAACGCCTCAACCTCTTTTTCGTGAGGCAAGTCCTCACCGAGTTTAAGGAAATCGTCAAAGTACATTGCCTCTGGGTCGTGCATGCTCAAGCGCACATGGCGGTCGAACACGATGATGCGTTCCAATGACGGGCAAACTGAATGGATGTTATGAGCCTTGTCATACTGCTCCTGCTCGCCAACGAAGACAAGGCGCACATTGGCATCGTTGACCATATACTGAACTTGCTGGCCGGACGTAGTGGCGTAGAAAGGAATGGATACCACGCGAATGCCATAGGCTCCAAAGTCTGTGTAAAGATACTCGGCACAGTTTTGGGAGAAAACGGCAATCTTGTCTTGTGGCTTCATGCCAAGGGCAAGAAGCGCATTGCTGACTTTCTTGACATTTGCAGAGAACTGGTTCCATGATACATTCGTCCACTTGGAACCACCAAAGTCTTGACGGATAAGAGCCGTCCGCTTGCCATATTTTTTTGCCTGAGAGTGGATAAGCACAGACAGGTGTGACCTGTTTTGCATAAGCTAAGGTGTTATTTTATGCAAAGATAAAATATAAATGGGATATATTCAAGCAATATTAAATGTTTTTTTTTAATTTTGCCACAAAGCAACGCTATAAGGTTGATATAATAACAGATAAGGAATGAGACAAGAAGACTACGTGAACGATGCCATTGAACTGTTGCGCCAGCTCATAGCCACCCCATCGGTAAGCCGCAACGAGAAAGCCGCCGCCGACATCATGCAAAAGCAAATGACCGCTTACGGGCTCGCGCCACGGCGTGAGGGCAACAACGTTTGGGCTTTGTCACCAGACTGGGACGACAGCAAGCCGACCTTGCTGCTCAATGCCCACATCGATACGGTGAAGCCAGTGGACAGTTGGACTCGCGATCCCTTCGAACCGACAATCGAAGGCGACCGACTGTATGGATTGGGGAGCAACGACTGTGGTGGAGGACTCACGACACTGCTGCAAGTCTTCCGCTGGCTTTCGCTCAGGCAGCAACCATACAATTACGTGTATCTCGCTTCAGCGGAAGAAGAAGTGTCGGGCAAAGACGGATTCTCGCGCGCGTTGCCACTGCTTCCAAAGATTGACACGGCTATCGTGGGCGAGCCCACGGGCATGCAGCCCGCCATTGCGGAAAAGGGCTTGATGGTGCTCGACATAATCGCACACGGAAAGAGTGGGCACGCCGCAAGAAACGAGGGCGTGAACGCCATATACGAGGCTCTCGACGACATGGTTTGGATAAGGGACTATAAATTCAAGAAAACGAGTGAGCTTCTCGGTCCCACGAAGATGACGCTCACCGTTGTCAATGCCGGCACTCAGCACAACGTCATTCCCGACTGCTGCAAGATGCTCGTGGACGTGCGCACCAACGAGCATTACACCAACGAGGAGGTCTACGACATCATAAAAGCCAACGTCAAGAGCGATGTTCACGCCCACTCCTTCCGTCTTCACTCATCTCATATATCCACTGACCATCCTCTCGTAAAACGCTGCGTAGCATTGGGTTTGAAGCCCTACGGCTCTCCTACTCTTAGCGACCAAGCGCTCATGCCTTGGCAGTCGTTCAAGCTCGGCCCAGGCGAGTCGGCACGCTCACATTCCGCCGACGAGTTTATCTGCATTAGCGAGATGCGCGACGCATTCCGCATCTATCAAGAATTATTGAAGCCATGAAAAAGTTATTTTGTTTTATTATTTCAATGTTTCTCATATGCATTACATCATGTGACGATCACGTAACTCCGCCTGTTGATGACGAATACTCTGAAGAAACAGCCATTTTCAGGAAGCAATGCTTAGGTCTTGTTTATGGCAAGTGGGGTTACGTGGATTCAACCACATTGCAACGCATAGAACAACACTATTACTTTAAGCCAGATAGCATCTTTGATGGACACACACAGATAATGGCAAGAGACTCAGTGTTGATAAAAGGCAAATACATGCTAACCGACTGGCAGCCTGTCATTGACAAAGACATACATGGGAAATGGAGTTTATTGTATGACTCCAAAAACCAAAAAAGAATTATCCTCATGGATTACGCCAATGGCATCACGCTCCAAAGTTCAGTGGATTTCATCACTGTGAACGACAGCATCATGGAGATAAGCTCGCCGTTATCTATGAAGAAAACCGTAACAATGCACAGGGAGCGATAAGCTCAGTACAACAGTAGCAAGCCGGCAATGGCGGCGTAGCCAATCATCTTGATAGGATTGATTTTCACGAACATCGTGCCGTAGAAGGTCGCGGCAAAGAGAAGTACGCTGATGATGAACTGCCATGTCGTATCCACTGGACTGCCAAAATTTTCCTTGTTCATAAGCATGATGGTCGCGGCGGCGAGAAGACCGACTACGGTTGGGCGCAAGCCATCGAATATACTTTGCACCACGCGTGTCTTCATATAGCGCATGAACATCTTGCTGATGAGAATCATGAGGACAAACGAGGGCAAGACGAGCGAGGTCGTTGCCACCACCGAGCCGAGCACCGACAGCACGTTGCCCATGCCTGTGTTGTGAATGGCGGTAAAGCCGCAATAGGTAGCCGAGTTTATGCCAATAGGTCCCGGGGTCATCTGGCTTATTGCCACGATGTTGGTAAACTCCGCGCTCGAAAGCCAATGATGGTTATGAACCGTCTCCATTTGTATGAGCGACAGCATGCCATAGCCACCTCCAAAACCGAAAAGGCCAATCTTGAAGAAAGTCCAAAAGAGCTTCAGGAATATCATTTCTTTATGAGTTTACCGTAAATGTAGCCACCTATTCCTGCCGCTATAATAACCCATATCGGGTTGACATGAAGCGCGCTTATGAGCAAGGCTCCAGCTATGGGAATCCAGCAATTGCCCAAATGTATCTTCGCGCTCTTGGCGAGGTTGAAAGTGGGCACCGCTATAAGGGCGACAACAGCAGGACGGATGCCATTGAACATCGCCGCTATCCAATGAATCTGCATGAACTGGTGAAAGACCATGGCTATAAGCAAGATGATGATGAAAGAAGGCAGCACGGCACCAAGGGTGGTATAAAGCGCGCCTTTCTCACCTTTTATTTTATAGCCGATAAACGTCGCAATGTTGGCGGCGAAAACTCCCGGACAACTTTGCGCTATCGCCAACAAGTCCAAGAACTCTTCTTTCTTTATCCAACCGTTTTTCTCCACCACTTCCGTTTCTATAATGGGAATCATGGCGTATCCCCCACCAAGGGTGAACGCGCCTATCTTGAAGAATGTAGTGAACAACTTGGCACAAAGGTTTGCCTCAGATTGTTTAGCCATGGTTTATCAATGGTAAGCCAACCTCTCCCAAAAAGGAAGAGGTTGGCTGAAAAAGAAATTAAATTATATTGCAATTACTTGTGCGCCTCTATCCACTTTCTCGCGTTGACAAAAGCCTCTATCCATGGAGTGACGTCATCGTTGCGACGGTCAGCTGGATAATAAGCGTTCTGCCATGGGAAGATGGCACGCTCAGGGTGCGGCATCATGGCGAGATGACGGCCGTCGGCTGAGCAGATGCCCGCCACGTTGTAGTCGGAACCATTAGGATTGCCTGGATACTCAGCGTAGTTGTATTTTGCCACCACGTTATAGTGATCTTCTGGCTCTGGCAGATAGAAGCGGCCCTCTCCGTGAGCCACCCAGATTCCGAGCTTGTCGCCACTCAACGAACCAAGCATCACGCTGTCGTTCTGAGGAATGGAAAGGCCAAGGAACGCGCTTTCAAACTTCTGCGACACATTGTGCGTGAGGTGCGCGCGATGTTTATGCTCTGGATTGATGAGGTTGAGCTCTACCATGAGCTGGCAACCATTGCAAATACCAAGAGAAAGTGTGTCCTTGCGGGCATAGAACTTATCGAGGGCTTCCTTTGCCTTCGGGTTGAATAGGAAGGCGCCTGCCCAACCCTTAGCAGAGCCAAGCACGTCGGAGTTGGAGAAGCCACCGCAGAAGACTATCATGTTGACTTCCTCAAGGGTCTCACGGCCACTGATGAGGTCGGTCATCATCACGTCTTTAACGTCGAAGCCTGCGAGCCACAACGTGTAAGCCATTTCACGGTCACCGTTGGTTCCTTTCTCGCGAATGATGGCAGCCTTCGGACGTGAAGCATTGTCGTTGTCCTTCCAACGGTCAGGATTGAGGCCGAGGGCGGCAAACGAGCCCTTGAAGTTGCCAAGGTTTATCTCAAGCGGTTGTTTCTTATAGTTGAGGAAACGCTTGTGGGCCATGCCGTTCATGCTCTGGCGACGGTCGAGGAGATAAGAGGTCTTATACCACGTGTCGCGTAGGCTGTTGATGTCGAACTCATGCTTCCAGTCGTCTTTCACTATCACGATCTTCCTTTCATTAGGCGTCGGATAAGCTATCTTGGCGAAACCTATTCCAGCGGTTTCAAAGTATTCTTTCAGTTCCTTCTTATGAGTGTCTGACACCTGAATCACGACACCTGGGTTCTCTGCGAAAAGCATCTTCACTACGTCATCGTTGTCCTGCATGATGTCGTGGAGGTTGACATGCATTCCGCCGTCAACGTTGGCGAAAGTCATCTCAAGGAGTGTCGTGATAAGGCCGCCAGCGGATATGTCGTGACCAGCCATCACCCAACCCTTCTGGATAAGGTCTTGAATGGCGTTGAAGCAGTCGGCAAAATACTCGCTGTTCTTCACTGTCGGCACGTCGGAACCTATCTTGCCAAGTGTTTGCGCGAAGGCGGAACCTCCAAGACGTTGCTCATCGAATGAGAAGTCTATATAATATAATGAGGAGTTCTTGTCGTTGACCATCACTGGGCTGACGGTCTTGCGCACATCGTTCACCTCAGCGCCAGAAGTCACGATGACCGTGCCTGGGGCGATAATCTTTGAGCCGTCTGGATATTGTTGGCTCAACGAGAGCGAGTCTTTTCCTGTCGGCACGTTGAGGTGGAGCGAGCAGCAGAAGTCGGAGAGAGCCTGCACAGCCTCATAGAGACGTGCATCCTCACCTTTCTGCGAGCGGCATGGCCACATCCAGTTGGCTGAGAGGTTGAGGTTCTCTATCGGGAACGGATGATCTTTGTCGGTAGCGATTGGTGCCCACACGATGTTGGTAAGGCTCTCTGCCACTGACAGCACGCTGCCCGCGGCGGGATTTGCCATTCCAGCCTGAGGCGCATGACCGAGGGCGGTGGCGATGCCGGCCTTTCCACGATAGTCGAGGGCTACGACACCACAATCTGAAAGTGGCAGCTGCACCTGTCCTTGAGTCTGCTGACGCGCTATTTTGCCCGTGACGGAACGGTCAACCTTATTGGTGAGCCAATCTTTACATGCCACGGCTTCCAATTGCAGCACGTTGCCGAGGTATTCGTCTATCTTGTCCACGCTGTAGGTCACATCCTCGTAGTGATGCTCCACGGTAACATCTTTCATGATGGTCTTTGGCGAGTGTCCGAACATCTGTGCCACGTCGAGGTCGAAAGGCTTAACGCCGTCGCCTTGCACAAATGAGAAGTGAGCGTCGCCAGTGGTCTGACCGACCACGTAGAACGGCGCACGCTCGCGCTCGGCTATCTTACGCACGCGCTCCACATGCTCGTCCTCGATGAGCAAGCCCATGCGCTCCTGACTCTCGTTGGCGATTATTTCCTTTGCCGACAGAGTCTTGTCGCCGATTGGGAGCTTCGTCATGTCTATCTCACCGCCACAGTCTTCCACAAGCTCTGAGAGGCAGTTCAAGTGACCTGCCGATCCGTGGTCGTGGATTGATGTCACGGGGTTGTTGTCGGCTTCCACAAGCGCGCGCACGAGGTTGTAGGCGCGCTTCTGCATTTCAGGGTTGGCACGCTGTACGGCATTGAGCTCCACGGCTGTACCATAACGACCAGTGTCCACCGATGACACGGAGCCACCACCAAGGCCAATGCGATAGTTGTCACCACCGACCACAACGATGTCTTCGCCCTTCTTGGGTTCTTTCTTCAGGCAGTCGCGCTTCTTGCCATAGCCCACGCCACCGGCAAGCATTATGACCTTGTCGTAGCCGTAGACCTCGTTGGCGCTTTGCACGTTTTCTTTCGTGCTCTCCACCACTGCGGTGTCGCCAGTGCTGGTCTCATACTCAAATGTGAGCACGGAACCCGTGATGAGCGGCTGGCCAAACTTGTTGCCAAAGTCTGAGGCGCCGTTGGATGCCTTGATAAGAATTTCCTCTGGTGTCTGATAGAGCCATTTGCGTGGCTCAATCTTCTGCTCGAAGTCGCGTGCGGCGTTGCCGTCATCGTTCTTCAAGCGTGGGTAAGAAGTCATGTACACTGCCGTGCCGGCGATAGGCCATGAGCCTGTTCCGCCACCCATACGGTCACGGATCTCACCACCGGTGCCAGTGGCCGCACCATTAAACGGCTCCACGGTCGTCGGGAAGTTGTGGGTCTCCGCCTTCAGCGAGATGACGCTCTCTATTGGTTTCACCTTGAAATAGTCGGCTGTGGTCTGGTCTTCCGGCGCGAATTGCTCTATCTCTGGGCCTTGAGCGAAAGCCACGTTGTCGCTGTAAGCCGAGATAATCTTGCCCGGGTGCTCTTTAGTCGTCTTCTTGATGAGCGAGAATAGGCTCGACTCACGCTCCTCGCCATCGATGATGAACGTCCCGCCAAAAATCTTATGGCGGCAGTGCTCTGAGTTGATTTGCGCGAAGCCGAAAATCTCTGAGTCGGTAAGCGGACGGCCGTTTTCTTTCTCTATCTTATGAAGATACTCTATCTCTTCAGGGCTCAGCGCGAGGCCTTCCTCCTCATTGTATTTCTCGATGTCCTCGACATGCTTGATGGGTTCGGGCTCATGATTGACGGTGAAGATGGTTTGATCCAAGCCTTTGTACATGCGTTGCAGCATACGGTCATGGGTAGCGTCCTCACTCTTCACGGGGAAGTACTCCTCAATACGCGAAATGCCGGTGAGACTCATGTTTTGCGTGATCTCAACGGCATTGGTGCTCCAGGGGGTTATCATCTCGCGGCGCGGTCCTACAAAGAAACCATCGAGCTTCTCTGTTTCCAGCAGTGTAGCGTCACCGTAAAGCCAGCAGAGGGCCTGCTTCTCCTTGTCACTGGGCTGGTGGTCGATCTCAGTGGCAATGACATTCTCCTTGGGAGTCTTGAAGAAAAGAATCATAATCTTTAGAGATTTATAAAATGTAATATTACTGTCTGCAAAATTAATAATATTTTCGCTAATATCAAGAGCCCACAACTATTTATTATTTATTTGTTGCCCACGAAGTCCCCCACCCTATGCTAAATCCCCAACACGGAAGCGCACAACAGCTCTGGAAACTTACGAATAGTGGTTAAAAACTGCTTAGACTGCAAGCAGGTGGTTAAAGATAGCTAATTATATGCAACTTTTTTGTCCATGTGGAGTCTATTAATTAAATTTGATTGCCAAATCATTGAGTGATTGGATTATAACGACATGAATAACATTAAACATCGAACAATATGAGAAAGACTATTTTATTTGCCATGGTTGCCGGCACGCTTCTCGCGACAAGCTGTGCCAGCAAGAAGGATTTGGTCAACTGCCAAAACGAGAACCGTGAGTTGACAAACAACTACCAGGATGTCAAGGAGAAGCTCGCCGCTGCCAACGCGCGTGTGACGAGCCTGCAAGACCAGCTCGCGCAGCAGAAGAAGGACAATGCCGCGCTGCAAAAGAACCTCAGCCAAAGCTTGTCCAACGCCAACTCCAACAACATCAACATCTCAAAGCTCGTTGACCAAATCAACGAGTCGAACCAGTACATCCGCCACCTCGTGGAGGTAAAAAGCAAGAGCGACTCGCTCAACATGGTGCTCACCAACAACCTGACACGCTCGCTGTCGAAGGATGAACTGAAAGAGGTTGACGTGCAGGTGCTCAAGGGTGTGGTGTATATCTCCTTGGCCGACAACATGCTCTACAAGAGTGGCTCTTATGAAATCAACGACCGTGCCGAGGAGACACTGTCGAAGATTGCCAAGATTATCACCGACTACAAGGACTACGACGTGCTCATTGAGGGCAACACCGACAACGTGCCTGTCAACACTTCCGCGCCAAGCATGAAGAACATCCGCAACAACTGGGATCTCTCCGCTCTCCGCGCAAGCTCCGTGGTGCAGTATCTCATCGACCACTTCAACGTGGCTCCTAAGCGTCTCACCGCTGGCGGACGTGGCGAGTTCAACCCTCTCGTGAGCAACGACACGGCAACTGGCAGACAGCGCAACCGCCGCACGCAGATTATCATCACGCCGAAGCTCGACCAGTTCATGGACTTGATCGACAAGGCTCCTGAGGACAACAACAAATAATCGTCACACGACATAAACGAAAAATAGCCATCGCAAACAACATTTTGTTTTGCGATGGCTATTTTTTTATAACCGCATCAAGGCTTCCGGACTCAACCTGTGGGAATTCTTCTTTGCCGGTTTCACCTTGAACTTGTCAAAGCCTTCCCCATACACGCCTATCACGTTGGTCTCGGTGACAAATGCCTTGGGGTCAATCTCGTTGATGATGCGGAAGATAGTGCTGCTTTCCTTACGCTTGGCCATGATGAAGAGCATCTTCACGTCGTGGCCGGTGTAAAAGCCGTGAGCCTCTATCACCGTGGCTCCACGATGTGGATAAACGGCTATGCGCGAGGCTATCTCCTTGTATTTGTCGGAGATGATGAAAAACTGCACGCTGCTGTGTCTTATATTCACCACCTGATCCACGCAATAAGCGGAAACGAGCAACACCACGTAACCATAGATTACCTGCTCGAAGTTGTGAAACACCAAATAAGACGACGATATGATTACTATGTCGCACATCATTATCACCCTGCCGAGCGAGATGTCACGATATTTGTGCACTATTGCCGCCACGATGTCGGTTCCACCAGTTGAGCCGTTGAACGCGAGACCCATGCCTATGCCACTGCCACAGAAGATGGCCCCTATGAGACTTGCCATGAACGGCTGGTCGGCAAGCAAGTGGAGAGAGCCCGCGTTGCTTCGGGCAAAAGTGGTCAACAACGTAAGCACGAGCACGGCATAGATGGTCTTGGTGCAAAACTTCCAACCAAGCACTTTCAACGCCACGAGCAAAAGGACGGCGTTTATTATGAAGTAGGTCGTTTGCACGGGAATGTTCAATGCCCAAAAAAGGAGAGAGGAGACACCTGGCACTCCACTCGCCGTGATGTTGTTCGGCAATAGAAACACGTTCCAACCGATACAATACGCCACCATCGCCACGAATATCATGACATAGTCGCGCATTTCTGTAATTACTTTCGCACTGATTTTCATTAATTGCTTTTCTATAGGTATATTGTCGGCAAAATTAATGAAATAAATTTATAAAACACGATTTGCCAACAAATATTTTCATTTGCCAATGACCCCGAAATGTGCCAGCGCGTTCTTCACGCCATCATCGTCAACGCTTGTTGTCACATAGTCTGCCGAGGCCTTCACCTCGTCGCTGGCGTTGCCCATTGCCACGCCGATGCCAGCCTGCTTGATTATCGAGATGTCGTTGCCACCGTCGCCAAACGCCATGGTCTCGTCTATCCGCATGTGCTCGTGCTCCGCCATGGCAAGCAACGCCTTGCCCTTGTCGGCAGACACGTTGGTTATGTCGGTAAAGGCGGGGTGCCAGCGTGAGCTCACGCAATCGGTGATGCCGTCCATCACGGCTTTCTCCTCATCGGCATTGAAAAACACGCTTATTTGGAGTATTGGTTCTTGCATCACTATCGACATCGGGGCGAAATCGAAATCAAGGTTCAATCCTTTTCTGAACTGCTCTACCAACTCATCCGAGTCGTTCAACACGCCTATATGGTCGGTGCCGACAACGACAGCCGCCTTGTGAAACCTATTGGCGCCATCGATGATTTTCCTCACCGACTCGTTGGATATTTTATGACAATTGAAACAAGTCTGCCCTACCACGCACAACGCTCCCGTAGTCGTGATGTAACCGTCTATAAGATGTTCTATCTGGCTCAAGTTGTTGATAAACAGCAATGGTCGCCCCGTGGATATATAGACCTTCAAGCCATTGGCCTTGGCCTCAGTGATGGCATCAACCGCAGACTGGGGTATCTTGTGTGTCTTGAAGCTGACGAGCGTGCCGTCAATATCGAAAAATAAATACTTGACCATAAATATATCCTATCTTGTTAGAACCACGTCTTTTACAATTCCTTCCAGCGTGCGCACCCGCATCTTGTGCGCCATGCCCTTTGTCATCGGGAACTGCTGAAACGCCGCGAATGTGGGGATAGTCTTGCCGTCGATAGAGAGAATGACATCTCCCTGCCTGAGCCCCGCCTCATAGTCGGAGCTTCCAGGCATGACAACGCCCACGGAGGCCCTGCCGTCGTTTGTGGGAACATAGGCTGTGGTGAGAGGCTTGTTGCTTACCTTCACGCTGTCGCCTCCGGCATAAGGTTGAAACCTGATGTAATGACGAAAGCCATTGATGATGACGGAGCCATAGCTCAGCATCGACGCGCCTATCCTGCTTGAGCCTTGTGTCGTCACGGCGCTTACGTCAAGAAACGAGAAGTCGTCCCACTTCAACCTGTCGAGCTTCAAGAATGCCACTTCGCCGCCGCGCTCCGCCCCGATGTTGCCAATGGTGAGCTTGCCCTTCACGCGAGCCTCCACCTGGCTGTTCACGTTCTTGCTTTTGTACGCGTGCTCGTCAAAGCTCTGCTTGTTCATGGTATAGAGAATGTTGGAGCCTGTATCGAAAAGCGCCTCATCGTAATGACGCTTAAACGGGCTCACCATGACATAAGGCACAAACCATTTCAATTTGTAGTGGAGCGCGTAGCCAGGTTCGCCATCGAAGAAGTCGCGCCTGTCTGCGATAATCATGCGTTTCTCGCGCGTGTCTATCTTGCAGCAAAGCCCCTTGTTGAACAAGTCGAAGCCAATGATGCCGTCATAATCACGCACCATGGAAGACTGGAATATTGACGCCACATAACCTGTGACTGTCAACTTGCCAAGCGTGATGGCGGGCAGTTGCACCACGCCCACGGTGTCGCATCTGCCTGCGGCATCGCGACTGACCACGCTGCCCAGCGGTCTGAGGCCCATGATGGAGGAGTTGGCATAAACCGTGCCTTGGCTTGAGCCCGTGTCGAGGCAAAAGCGGTAGGCGCGCCCATTGGCTGTAGCCTTGAAAAATATCTGGTTGTCTACGACCTCTATCGGAATAGTGTCGGCGAAGTTGCGCTGCGAGAAGGTGAAGTTAGTGCTATAACCACGCATCTGCGCGTTGACCACCACCGACGACAGCAGGACAATCAAACAAGCAATTGACTTTTTCATATCCCATGCTACACGTCAACGTCCCAACCATGCCTCGGGGTTGAGCTTGGCACGCTCCTTACGAAGCTGGAACTGCAATATATGGTCTGGTCCCACGGTGCCAAGGATTTGCCTGGTCGATACCTTCTGTCCTCTGCTCACGCTTGCGGAACTCAGATTGGAATATACCGATATGTAAGCACCATGGCGAAGCATGACCACCACCGTGCCGGCATAGCTGAGCACGGCGCTCACCTCACCATCGTAGATGGCGCGCGCCTTGCAGCCACTGCCACCCATGATGTTGATGCCCTTGTTGTCGAGCGTCACGCCTTTCAGTCCTGCGACATTATATTGTCCGAAATGGCTCACCACACGGTATCCACCCGTTATTGGCATTGGCAAGCGACCCTTGTTGGCCTCAAAGCCATTGTTCATCATCCTGTCGACCGATGAGAATCGCTGTTCATCTTCCTGGTCTTGCTTAGCCTCGGCGATGTCTTTCTTGGCTCTCTCAGCGTCGGCAGCCTGCTTTCTCTCGGCAGCCTCGCGCGCGGCCTCAGCCTCACGTGCGGCTTGTTCGGCAGCCGCCTTTCTCGCCGCTGCCGCTGCTTCCAGCTCTTGCGCCTTGCGCTTTTCCTCTGCTGCCGCTGCCTCGCGGGCCTTGCGAGCCGCCTCTTCCGCCTCACGGGCTTTCTGGGCTGCTTGTGCGGCGGCGAGCTCACGCTGCTTGGCCTCGGCTATGCGTCGCGCGTTCTCACGTGCAGCCGCCTCTGCAGCCGCCTTCTTCCTGGCTATCTCAGCTTGGCGGCGTGCCCTTGCCGCAGCCAGCGCCGCGGCTTGGCGACGCGCCTCAGCCTCGGCGCGAGCGCGCACGCGTGCCACCTCAATCTCAACCTGACGGTCAATCTCGGCGTTCAGCGCGGCGTCTTTCTTGCGTTGGTCGGCAATGATGCCCTGAATGGTGCTCTGCTGTTTCTGGAGACCATTCACTATCTCTTGCTGCTGGCTCTTGTTGGCCTCGAGCTTGGCGTGCTCCTGCTGTCCTTTATAGAGAAGGGTGTTTTTCTGACCCTTGACATTCTTCAGCTGGGCGTGCTTGGTGGCGACCTGCTGCTGCTTGGCCTTCACCGCCTCGCCCTGGGCACGTTGGTAGTTGGCATACTCGCGCACGAAACGCAAGCGGCGATACATCTGATAGAGGTTCTTGGCAGAGAAGATGAACATCAGCTTGTCTTGCATGGTGCGATGCCGCGCCATGTAGCGCATGGACTTGATGTACTTGTTTTGCCTGTCTTTCAGCTGCGCCTTCAACGTGTTGAGTTGGGAGTTGAGTATGCCTATGTTGCCATTGATGTGATGGATGTCTTTCTCTATGTCGTCAATGTTCTGCTTGCTCTTGTCTATCTCGCCGTTGATCATCATCAGCTCGTTGAGCTTCTTGCTGACATTCTCGCGGTTTTCCTTCAAGGCTTTCTCCTGCTCCTTGATTTTCTTCTGTATGTCTGCCCTCTGGCTCTGCAATTTCTTTATCGACGCGTTTGAATAAGTCACCGTCGCGCCCTTCTTCGTCTTCGCGGCACCAGTCTTGGCTTTCTTCGTCGCGCGCTTGGCCTGTGTCGCTGTGTTGGCCTTTCTTGCCTGCGTCCGCTTCCTTGTCTGGGCGAAGGCTTGCGGCGCTGCCATCAAGAAGGCGAGCAATATATAAACAATGTGCCTAAAACAAATGTTTTTCATTTACATGCTGAATAGTTTGGAGAAAATGTCGGTTGCCTCTATCTTCTTGTATTTCGACGACAATGTCGTCTCCGTGCTCCATTTCGACGACGTGGATATGTCGTCCATGTCCAATGTCATGGTTATTCGTTGCACCTTCTTCGTGGCAGAGGTCTGAAACGAGAGTTCCTCAAACGTCGGGAACATCTTCGCGCCCACGGGCTTGAACTTGGCGTATTTCATCGTCAGCACCGTGGTGCCATGCTGCGCCGAGGTGTATGTGGCTTTCACGTCGTTTATGAGTTCCGTCTGCCGTGATACATTCCACAGCAGGCTGAGGTTCCCGTTTTTCACGCTTACCGGCACCGTCGCGGCGGAGCCACTGAGGTCTGCCTTGAACTTGGATATGTTCTCTTCCTCGACGCTCTTTGTGCCTGGCAGGTACAACTGGTTCCAGAACAGGGCTTGCAAGGCGTTGAAATCGAGGCCGTTTGCCTTGAGGAAATCCACCTGACGGTAGTCTTCCTTGACATACTGCTTGTGCAACCTGTCTACCACGAGCACATATTCTGGCGTGAACTCCAACCGTCCCACCTCGGTATGCAACACGGGCATGAACAGTTGGAGCCTTATCATCTGTCCCTTGCGCATGTGCAAGCTGCCTGGCACCGACACGTCCTTGCCTCCCATTGAGGCGGTGAAGTCGAGGTCCGCCACTATGTCTTGCGCGTCAACCTTCTTGTCGTTGACACTCTCCACGAAGGCGAATGTCGATTTTGGCGTGGCGACTTCTGTTTTCTCCGCCTTTGGCAAGTTGGACAACGTTTTGTCAGTATCTTTCACTGCCGCCTTCTTCGTGCCACAGGCCGCGAGGAGCAGCATGGCGGAAACGGCGACTATTCCAAGTCTAAATTTCTTCATCACTTCGATTTCTTTCTGTAAAGTCTTATTTTCTTTTCCAACGCCTTGGCGTCACCTCCCATTTTCACGGCTTTCTCGCAAAACGTGGCGGCGGAGTCGTAGCTGCCCAACGCGGCGTAGATGTCGGCGGCGTGCTCGTAAAGCGTGTTCGACGTGGTGCTGTCGGTAGCGAATTTCAGCGTTTGGTCTATGTATATCTTGGCATCGGCGTATCTGCCGAGCTTATATAGAATCCATGCGTAAGTGTCAAGGTAAGTGGCGTTCTTCGGCTCCGAGGCTATGACCTTGGCGCTCATCTTTTCCGCCTTGTCGAGGTTGATGCCGTCAACACTCAGGAAATAGGCGTAGTTGTTGAGCGTGCCCAAATTGTTGGGGTCATATTGCAGGCAACTGTCATAGGCTGCGTATGCCTCCTTCTTCATGCCATTGGTGGAGTAGATTTCACCCATTATGGAATATATCTCCGACACTATTGCCGTGTTGCTTTGGTCGTTGATAAACGCCGTGCCCTTGCGCAAGGCATCGAGGGCGCCCTTGTCGTCCTTGAGGTAATAGCGCGACAGGCCCGTGAAGAAATAAAACGGCAGGAAGTCGGGATTGTATAGCATTCCCGGTTCGCTGAGCGCCGCTATCTCTTTCCAGTCTTGCGACGACCACTTGTCCTGTATGAGTTGCACCCTTGCCTCCGCGTTGTCGGGTTGCAAGCGAATCAACTGCGTGAGGGCGTTGTCGATGGAGTCTTTCGGAAATTTCTTCAGGCTGTAATATGCCGCCTTGAGCTGTGCCACGGTGGTGTCGCGCGGCACCACGGTCTGCACCTTTTGGAAGAGCTTGACCACGGCGGTGGAGTCGCCGCCTGTTTTCTCGTTTTGCTGTATGGCGTTGCGCAGGAATTGCACGCGCGTCTCTTGCGGGGTCTCCTTGCCATAGAGCAGGCGATCCATCATCTCCTTGGCGAGGGCGTCTTGTCCCGTGCCGTTATAATAATCGTAGAGGCAGCTCTGCGCCATGGCGTTGTCGGGCTCGCTTTTCAGCACCGCGGAGTATATGTCGTATGCCTCCTGCTGCCGCTTGTGCTGCATGAGCCAGTTGCCGAGCATGAGCTTGAAGTTTGGGTCGTTGGGATGAGAGTCAGCCAACGCCTTCAAGGTGTTGTAGGCGCCCTTGGTGTCGCCTTTCATCTCGTAGGCGTTCATGCGCATCAATGAGAGCTGGTCGTTCTCACCGTCCATCTCCTCAAGGCGGCTGATGGCATCCAGCATCTTGTCGTATTTCTTCTGACGGCTGTACAGTTGCACCAACATGGCAACCACGTCGTCACGGTCGCGATGCGCCTGATAGAGTTTCTCGTAGGTTTCTATCGCCTTGTCAAAATTGGCCGTGCCCAAGTACATCTGCGCCAAGCGCTCTTGATAGGTGTCGTTGTTTGGCGCGAGGTTGGCTGCTGCCTCCAAGTCGTGCAACGCGAGGTTCGCGCTGTCCTTGTCGGCGAAATAATCAGCCCGCATGAAATGCGCCACCGCCGAGCGTGGGTTTATCTTCAAGCAAGAGTCGATAAGCATCATCGAAGAGTCGGCGTTGCCCTTCTCGCGTTGCCTAAGCGCCGAGAGGAAACGCTCACCGAAGAGACTGTCTTGCTCGTAGGTCAACGTGTCGGCACTGGCAGTGCCGGCCTTAGCGTCCTTCTTTCCTGGTGCCGACGACACGGCAGCCACATGGCAAAGAACCACTGCCATGGCGAGGGCGATGATGTGTAAACCTCGTTTCTTCATCATTTCACCCCCGTATGACCGTAACCGCCTTCGCCTCGCTCCGTCTCGTCGAGCTCTTCCACCTCTTCCCACGTTGCCGTCTCGTGTCTCGCGATGACCATCTGCGCTATACGCTCGCCGGCGTTGACCACGAAGTCCTCGCCAGAGAGGTTCACGAGCAGCACCTTCAACTCGCCACGATAGTCGGAGTCTATCGTCCCTGGGGTGTTGAGCACGGTGATGCCGTGCTTCAGCGCGAGTCCGCTGCGAGGGCGCACCTGCGCTTCGTAGCCTTCGGGCAGCTCAATGCGTATGCCCGTGGGCACGAGGCTCCGCTCCATGGGATGAAGCGTGATGGGCGACTCTATGTTGGCGCGAAGATCCATCCCCGCGCTCTGACTTGTGGCATAGGCCGGAAGAGGTTGGCTACCGGCGTTTACAACTTTGATTTTCACCATAATAATGCAAAATTACGCAATTCCGCACATATAATTTAATTTTATTTATTAAAAAGACGAAAAGCCACGAAATAAGCGTAACTTTGCCGGAAAAGCATAAAGGGTAAATTCTTAGGAGCAACATCTATGAACTGGCAACAACTCATAAGCAACAAGCGTTTCGGACAGGAGGAGCGGCACCCGCTCCGCCACGACGACCGCTCTGAATTCAAGCGCGATGGCGACCGACTCATCTACTCGGCGCCGTTTCGCCGTTTGCAAAACAAGACGCAGGTGTTTCCACTGCCCGGAAGCATATTCGTGCACAACCGTCTCACCCACTCCATCGAGGTGTCATCGCTGGGCAAGAGCCTTGGCGACGACGTGGCGCGACAGCTCACCGACAAGCACCCGGAATTGAGAAACACGCTGTTTGAGGAGATTGGCACCATAGTGCAGACGGCGGGCCTCGCCCACGACATGGGCAACCCGCCTTTCGGACATTCGGGCGAGAAGGCCATACAGACTTTCTTCACCGAGGACTGCGGCAAGTTCTTGCAAGGCGAGGTGTCGGCTTCGTTTTGGGACGACATCACGCATTTCGAGGGCAACGCCAACGCCTTCAGGTTGCTCACCCACCAATTCCTTGGCAGACGACGTGGCGGCTTCGTGATGACCTACTCCACGCTTGCCTCCGTGGTGAAATATCCCCGCGCGAGCTGTCTCGCCGGCGGGCATGGCAAATTCGGCTTCTTCACTTCCGAGGCTTCTTCATACGAGAAGATTGCCAACGAGCTGGGCATCACGCGGTTGTCGGCAACGGGCGAGCCGCTGCTGTACGCCAGGCACCCACTGGTTTACCTCATGGAGGCTGCCGACGACATTTGCTATGAGATAATGGACATTGAGGACTCGCACAAGCTCCGCATTCTCACGTTTGACGAGACGCGCGACCTCCTCCTCGGGTTCTTCGACGAGGAGACACGGAAAGGCATATTGAAACGGCTTGCCGACGACGGCGTGACCGACGAGAACGAGCAGGTGGTGTATTTCCGCGCTTGCGCCGTGGGCAAACTGGAACATGAATGCGTGAGGACCTTTGTGGCAAACGAGGACAAGATTCTCGAAGGCACGTTCACCGGAAGCCTCATCGACCACGTTGCCGAGCCTCAACGCGAGGCTTACCAACGATGCGTGAAGACATCCTACAAGAAGATTTACCATTCCAAGCCCGTCCTCGACATTGAGCTTAGCGGTTACAAAATAATGGAGACGCTCATGCGCACGTTTATCGACGCGGCGGCGCATCCCGAGAGGTTCCACTCGCAGCAGCTCATCAACCGCTTCTCCTCCCAGTATGACATCCACAGCGACAACCTTGAGACGCGCATCATGGCGGTGCTTGACTTCATAAGCGGCATGACCGATGTCTATGCGCTCGACATCTACCAGAAAATCAGCGGCATAGCGCTGCCCATAGTATAAGGCTGTCTTCGCGCGCTACTTCTTCGGCATGGGCATTTTCAGGGCCTCGGGGTGCTCCGCCACGAAACTGTTGATATGGCGGATGCGCTTCTCCTCGAAAATCTCGTCCACGGCAATGAGAATGCCACTCTCCTCCACCTCACCAAACTCGTGGTTCACGGCAGTGCCGAAGAACCTCATGGTGGGGCTCAGGTTCATGTAGGCGTTGACAAGGGGCGGGATGTTATAACCGAGCTCACGCACCTGATGGTTGAGAAGGCGATAGTCACGCTTGAAATCTTCCTCGTAAAACAGTTTTTTCAACTCATCCTCTGGCGTGTCGAGCCTCACTGGATCCATGGGGACGGCGAGGTGCTCATTGTCACCGAAATGCTTGCGAAGGAAATAGAGTATCATGTCGCGACCACGACGCACGAAAGACGGATACATCGTCATCTTGCCAAGGAAATACTTGCAGCGCGGGTTTATCACGGTAAGCGCGCCCAGGCCGTCCCAGAGGTTGTCGAGAGCGAAGATGCTCTTGGTGTTTTTCCTCACGTTTTGGTATTCGAGTGAGACAAACGAGCGACCCAGTTCCACGGTATAGGGCGCGTAGTCTTTCATGAACTCGTCGGAAAAACGATACATATGGCTCATGGCAAGGTTTGGCTGGCCATCGGCCTTGAGCTGCCAGTCCTCGCCAAAGAGATAGCGATAGCCGCCGATGATTTCCTCCGCCTCGGGATTCCACACTATGAGTTGCTTGCAACCATTGGGCATGGTGTCGAACTCGTCGATGTCCATGCTTTTACCAGTGCCACCACCAGCCGTGCGAAAAGCTATCTCACGAAGCCTGCCTACCTCCTGCATGACGTGCGGAGCCTCGGCAGCGCGGAAAACGTAAATCTCGTTGTGGCTCTTGTTCGTCGTGCGAAGATGACGCTCGGGAGTCAGCTCACTTTTCAATATTTCCTTACTGATGGGTTGGATAATCTCTTCTTCCATAGTTGCTTATATTGTTTTCGGCTACTCAGCCACAAGCCCTGCCGGGCCTGCTTGTTGATATACTTTCTCTTCCACCCAGGCAGCCCACTCCTTTGGCTTCCGGCTCTTGTCGAACGTCTGCCAGGGTATGGGCTTCCCTATCACCACGCGAAATGGCTTGTGACGGTTGCGGTACATCTCGTCGACAAGGAAGAGCATGGCGATGTTGACCTTTATGCCCAGTCGTTTCTGCCAGCGCGCTATGCGATAGAACCGTGTGGAGTTGTGCCCGCTGAAATAGATGGGCACCACGTCGCGGTGATACTGTATGCTTTTAGATACAAATGTTTTCTTCCAGGGTATGTCGTGCACATGGCCGTCGATGATACGGGAATTGAGGCCCGCCGGGAACATGATGATGTGGTTGTCGCTGTTGAAAGCCGACTCCACGGCATCGGCGAAGCTCGCCCCGTTGCGACCGGTCTTGTTGATTCCGACGCACACCGGACGCAAGCCCGGGAGGAACATCAACAAGTCGTTGACCAGATAGCGGAACTTGCCGTCGTAGTGCCTGCCGATAATCGAGCCCAGGCACACGCCGTCTTGACCGCCGAGCGGATGGTTGCTCACGAAGATGTAGCGCTTGCCGTCGTTCTTGTCGGGAAGGTTCTCCTTGCCTTCTATGGTGAGTCGCATGTCAAGGTATTTCACGCATTCCTCAAGCCACTCGGTGCCTTCTTGGTCACGATGCTCGTAAAGGAAAGCGTTGACCTCATCCTCGTGTATCAGGCGGCGAAGCCATGACACGAGGAAGCGAGGCACGTAACGAGCCTTATTGCCCATCTTGCTGCGCAATATCCCCTCTAAATCTATGGTCTTAACTATGCTTTTCTCACTCATAACAAAACTACGTTGCAAAAATACCAATTATTTTTTTATTTGCTTTCATTTCATCAGTAAAATTGTGAAAAAATATTTCAGAGTCTCCCCGACAACGCCTCAAAATCATGGGGTTTTCCAGGCGTTAAAGACCCCGTTTCGGCTTCACGCTTGAATCGCGTCGGCTCTACGCTTGAATCGCGATGGCCTTACGCTTGAATCGCGATGGCTTCACGCTTGAATCGCGACGCCATTCAAGCGTGAAGCCGAACAGCCTTGCCGACAACCGTTTGCCGCCTCAAACAGAATGTGTTTTCCACGTATGCCTTTCGCCATGTCAAAGGCGTTTTAGCGGACGCGACAAAAAAAAGTGGGGAAACGTGGCGCAAAGTGGGGGAAAGTTCGTAACTTTGGAGTCCAAATACACTAAATATGTGTGCTAATGCGCTTTTTAGGCAAAATAGAAGCAAAAACGAGGATGACTTCAGCAGCGTGCTGGAAGCAATGAAAGAAGAGGAAAATGACTGACACCACTATGGCATACCATATTCCCGTCTTGCTCAAGGAGAGCGTTGACGGCCTCGCCATCAATCCCGACGGCGTTTACGTGGACGTGACCTTTGGCGGCGGCGGACACTCACGTGAGATCCTTCGCCGCCTTGGCGACAAAGGACGCCTGTTCAGCTTCGACCAGGACGCCGACGCCGAGAACAACATCGTGGACGACCCAAGGCTCACTTTCGTGCATTCCAACTTCCGGTGGCTGAGCAACTGGATGCGCTATTACGGCGTGGAGCACATCGACGGGCTCCTCGCCGACCTTGGCGTGTCGAGCCACCACTTCGACGATGCCGAGCGCGGCTTCTCGTTCAGGTACGACGCGCCCCTCGACATGCGCATGAACCGCGAGGGCGGCAAGACTGCCGCCGACATAGTGAACGATGACACCGAGGAGCACCTCGCCGACATATTCTATCTCTACGGCGAGCTTCGCAGGTCGCGCCAGATAGCCGCAGCCATAGTGAAGGCGCGCCAGGGCAAGCCCATACTCACCACGCAAGACTTCTTGCAGGTGGTGGACCCACTCTTCCGCCGCGAGAAAGAGAAGAAGGACATGGCACGACTCTTCCAAGCCCTGCGCATAGAGGTGAACCACGAGATGCAAGCCCTGAGCGAGATGCTGACATCAGCCACGCGGCTTCTCGCCACGGGCGGAAGGCTGAGCGTGATAACCTACCACTCGCTTGAGGACAGGATGGTGAAAAACATCATGAAGAGCGGCAACGTGAACGGCAAGGTGGAGGAAGACCCCGTGTTCGGAAGGAAGGCGAGCCCCTACACCTTGGTCAACAACAAGGTCATCGTGCCGTCCGACGAGGAGGTAAACGAGAACTCACGCAGCCGAAGCGCGAAACTCAGAATCGCGGAGAAGAAGTGAAGGAAGTGAAGAACGAGGAGTGAAGAGTGAAGAACGAGGAGTGAAGAGTGAAGAACGAGGAGTGAAGAGTGAAGAACAACGATGAGTGAAGATTCTACAATCAATAACAATAACAACGAGAAGACGACACAGCCGACCGACGACAAGGCCGACGACAAGGGGTTGTCGCTCTCAAAGGTCATAGAAGAGCAAGCCACCGAGGGCGAGGCTCCGCTATCGAGGACCTTCCCGCTGAGAAAGATCCTTGGAGGCGACATACTGAACACGTCGTTCATGCGCCGGCAGGTGCTGCTGCTATTGCTCATAGCGGCGTTTCTCGTGGTATACATAGCCAACAGATACTCTTGCCAGCAAGACATAATACAGATAGACGCGCTACAAAAGGAATTGAAAGACGCTAAATACAAGGCCCTGTCGAGCGACAGCAAGCTGACGGAGGAAAGCCGGCAAAGCAACGTCCTGGAGATGCTCAAGAACAACAAGGACAGCACGCTGAAGATGCCGACGCAGCCCCCTTACATCATAACGGTACCCGACAAATGAGCAAGTTCAACTACAAGAAGATAATTCCACGCTTCAACCATTTGGCGTTATTGCTGACACTTTGGGCGTTGGGGATACTCGGGCACACCGTCTACATCATGACGGCGAAGAAGACATATTGGATGAAAGTGGCAAGCCGCGTGAGGCAAGACAGCGTGAGGACGCAACCCACACGTGGCAACATACTCTCATGCGACGGGCAACTGCTTGCCTCCTCGCTGCCTGAGTTTAAGATATACATGGACTTCCAGCAGCTCCATGTGGCGAAGCAGGGCGACTCGCTTTGGCACGTCAAGCTCGACAGCATCTGCCAAGGCTTGCACCGCATATTCCCCGAGCAGAGCGCGCAACAGTTTAAAGCGCATCTCATGCAAGGCTACAACAAGCGGCGCACGTCGGGCCCGCACAAAGGGGAAAGAGTGCGCAACTGGGTGATATGGCCCAAGCGCATCGACTACAACACTTACAGCCAAGTGAGAGACCTGCCACTGTTCCGCTTAGGCAACAACAAGAGCGGATTCCATTACGACGAGCTCAACGCCCGCGAGAACCCATACGGCTCGCTCGCCAAGCGCACGATAGGCGACGTGCTGCTCACCGACGAGGGCGGACGCTCGGCGCGATACGGACTGGAACTGAGCTACGACTCGCTGCTGAAAGGCGCCTATGGCACCGTGAGCCGACAGAAGGTGCTCGGCAAATACCTGAGCATAACCAACCGCGCGCCTATCAACGGTTGCGACATCATGACGACCATAGACGTGGGCATGCAAGACCTCGCGGAGAGGGCACTCGTGAACAAGCTCGAAGAGATACAAGGAAGCGTCGGGGTGGCGATAGTGATGGAAGTGTCGACGGGCGACATAAAGGCCATCGTCAACATGGAGAAATGCGACGACGGCAAATATCGCGAGATACAGAGCCACGCCGTCAGCGACCTGATGGAGCCTGGCTCGGTGTTCAAGACCGCGTCGGTGATGACCGCGCTTGAGGACGGGGTGTGCGACACGACATTCAAGATACCCACGGGCAACGGCATCTGGCACATCTACGGCCGCGACATGAAAGACAGCCACTGGAAGAGCGGCGGCTACGGCACCATATCCTTGGGACGCGCCATGGAGCTGAGCTCCAACATCGGCGTGAGCTATGTCATCGACAAGTTCTACCACAACGACCCGGCGAAGTTCGTGCGCGGGATATACCGCACCGGCATCAACGGAGCCGGAGTGAAGATACCAATAGTGGGTCACGCCACGCCTGTGATAAGGATGCCGAAGAAGAACAAGCGTGGCGAATGGATAAACTGGAGCAACACGGCGTTGCCATGGATGAGCATTGGCTATGAGACGCTGATACCGCCCATCTACACGCTCACCTTCTACAACGCCATTGCCAACAATGGCCGCATGATGCAGCCAAGATTCGTGAAAAGCGCCATCAAGGACGGCGACACCATAGCCTCGTTCCCACCGCAGGTGGTGAGCGGCAAGGAGCACATAGCCTCCGACAGGACACTGCGCATAGTGCAAGACCTGCTGCACAGGGTGGTGCTCAACGGCACGGGCAAGAAGGCATACAGCCCCAACTACTGGGTTTGCGGCAAGACGGGCACCGCCATGATAGCCAGCAACGGCAACTATCGCGGCACCGCACACAGTCTGCTGTCGTTTGCCGGATGGTTCGGACAGAAAGACAGGCCTTATTACAGTTGCATAGTCTGCATACAAAAATACGGACTGCCAGCCTACGGATGGATGAGCAGCGAGGTGTTCAAGGAGATAGCCGACGGCATCATGGCAAAATACGTGAGATACAGCGTGAGCGACGCACGCGACGCCAACTCGCGCATGATTCCCGACGTGAAGGCGGGCAACATTCTCTCCGCCGACTTCGTGCTGTCCTCTCTTGGCATATCGACTTACTCGAATTACCCATTCAAGGAAAACGAGACACAGCCCGTGTGGGGCGTGGCTGAACGGCGACGCGGATGCGTGAAACTTGTAGAGAACAAGCCTATCCGCCCCTACGTCATGCCAGACGTAAGGGGCATGGGAGCGCGCGACGCCATATTCCTCGCCGAGTCGTGCGGAGTGAAATGCACCATAAAGGGTCGCGGCAAGGTGACCGACCAAAGCATCGAGCCAGGAAAGAAAGTGAAGAGAGGCCAGAAATGCGTGCTCACGCTGCAATGAGCCAGCAAGCACAGGAATGGCACACACCATATATATAATGTAAGGCAACAAACAGAAAACAAACAAAGACATATAACACATGAAACTGCAGGAACTTTTGAAAAACATCAAGCCGCTCCGCATTGAGGGCAGCACGGATGTAGACATCACGGGAGTAAACATCGACTCGCGCAAGATCAAGGATGGACATCTCTTCGTGGCCATGAAAGGCACGCAGACAGACGGACACAAGTTCATACCAAAAGCCTTGGAGCTCGGCGCCAAAGCCGTGCTGTGCGAGGACATGCCTGAGGAGCTCGCCAATGGCGTGACCTACGTGCAAGTGGAAAGCACGGAAGACGCGGTGGGCAAGGTGGCAACGCTTTTCTATGGCGACCCGTCAAAGCACTTGACACTCGTGGGCGTGACCGGAACAAACGGCAAGACAACCATCGCCACATTATTATATAATATGTTTCGTGAGTTCGGCTACCGTTGCGGTCTCCTCTCCACCGTATGCAACTATATTGACGGCAAGCCAATACCAGCCGACCACACCACGCCAGACCCCATTGAGCTCAACGAGCTCTTGGGAGAGATGGTTAAGGCTGGATGCCAATATGCATTCATGGAGTGCTCATCGCACGCCATACACCAGAAGCGCATTGGCGGACTGAAATTCGCCGGCGGCATATTCACCAACCTCACGCGCGACCACCTCGACTATCACAAGACGTTTGAGAACTATCGCAACGCCAAGAAAGCATTCTTCGACGGACTGCCTAAGTCGGCTTTCGCCATAACCAACGCCGACGACAAGAACGGCATGATAATGGTGCAGAACACCAAGGCCACCGTCAAGACCTACTCCATCCGCCAGATGGCCGACTTCCGTGCCCACATCATAGAGATGCACTTCGCCGGAATGTACCTTGAGGTGGACGGTCACGAGGTCGGCGTGCAGTTCATTGGCAAGTTCAACGTCTCCAACCTCCTCGCCGTCTACGGCGCAGCCCGAATGTTGGGCAAGGAGCCGGAGGAGATTCTCGTCGCGCTGAGCACGCTCCACAGCGTCAGCGGCCGACTGGAGCCGATAGCCTCACCCGCCGGCTTCACAGCCATCGTGGACTACGCCCACACGCCCGACGCCCTTGAAAACGTGCTCAACGCCATACACGAGGTGCTCAACGGCAAGGGACACGTCATCACGGTGTGCGGTGCCGGTGGCAACCGTGACCATGGCAAGCGTCCGCTCATGGCGCAAGAGGCGGTGAAGCAAAGCGACAAGGTAATCATCACGAGCGACAACCCGAGGTTTGAGGACCCACAGGCCATCATCGACGACATGGTGGCAGGTCTCGACAAGGAGCAGATGAAGAAAGTCATCACCATGGTGGACCGCAAGGAGGCCATAAAGACCGCATGCATGATGGCGCAAAAGGGCGACGTGGTGCTCGTGGCAGGAAAAGGCCATGAGAACTATCAGGAGATAAAGGGCGTGAAGCATCATTTCGACGACAAGGAAGTGCTGCACGAGATTTTCAACAACTAAAAAGAAGCAACAAACAAAAAAGGCCATATAGCCTGAACCGGCTACATGGCCCGCAACCATAGATTACAGAAGAACAAATGCTGTATTATCTTTTTCGTTTTCTTGAGCAGTTCGGCATATCGGGCTCCGGAATGTGGGGCTACATCTCGTTCAGGGCTCTCTTGGCACTCATCCTGTCGCTCGTCATCTCGGCATGGTTTGGCGAGAAGTTCATAAAGTATCTCAAGAAGAAACAAATCACGGAAACCCAGCGCGACGCCAAGATTGACCCTTACGGCGTGAAGAAGGTCGGCGTGCCATCAATGGGAGGCATCATCATCATTGTCTCAATACTCATACCCGTGCTCTTGCTCGGACGACTGAGAAACATATACCTCATCTTGATGATTGTCACCACAGTATGGCTTGGTTTCCTCGGCGGGCTCGATGACTTCATCAAGATTTTCCGCCGCAACAAGGAAGGACTGAAAGGCAAATACAAGATTATCGGTCAGGTGTCTATCGGCCTCATCGTAGGCTTGACACTATGGATGTCGCCCGACGTGAAGATGAACGAGAACCTCACCGTGGAGCGGCAAAACGGCCAGGAAGTGGTGGTGAAACATCGCGCCGTGGCACACAAGTCGCTGAAGACGACAATACCTTTCGTGAAGAGCCACAACCTCGACTACTCGAAGATAATGTCCTTCTGCGGCAAGTATAAGACCGCGGCAGGCTGGATATTGTTCGTGGTGATGACCATCCTCGTGGTGACGGCAGTGAGCAACGGAGCCAACCTCAACGACGGAATGGACGGCATGTGCGCGGGCAACTCGGCGATAATAGGCGTGGCGCTCGGCATACTCGCCTACGTGAGCTCGCACATACAATTCGCCGCCTACCTGAACATAATGTATATCCCTGGCTCGCAAGAGCTCGTGGTATTCCTGTGCGCGTTCATTGGCGCGCTGATAGGATTCTTGTGGTACAACGCTTATCCGGCACAGGTGTTCATGGGCGACACGGGCAGTCTGACCATAGGCGGCATCATCGGCGTGTGCGCCATCATAATCCACAAGGAGCTGCTGTTGCCCATACTCTGCGGAATATTCTTCGTGGAGAGCCTGTCGGTGATAATGCAGGTTTGGTATTACAAGTTGGGCAAGCGACGTGGCATAAAGCAACGCATATTCAAGCGCACGCCAATCCACGACAACTTCCGCGTGACACCGGATCAGCTCGACCCCGACTGCAAGTACCTCATCAAGAGCCCACGCTCGGCAAAGCATGAGGCGAAGATAACCATAAGGTTCTGGATCGTCACCATCATACTGGCGGCATTGACAATCATAACATTGAAGATAAGATAAACCGAAAATAAAAATGAAACGCATAGTAGTCTTAGGCGCGGGAGAGAGCGGCGCGGGAGCCGCTGTCCTGGCAAAGAAAGAAGGTTTCGACGTGTTCGTTTCCGACACGTCAAAGATAAAGGACAACTATAAGAAGATGCTCGACGACCACGGCATTGAGTGGGAAGAGGGACATCACACAGAGGAAAAGATACTGAACGCCGACGAGGTGATAAAGAGCCCCGGCATCCCTAAGGAGGCCCCCATGATACAGAAACTCATGAAGCAGGGCACGCATATCATAAGCGAGATTGAGTTCGCGGGACGCTACACCCACTCGAAGATGATTTGCATAACGGGCTCCAATGGCAAGACGACGACGACCTCCCTGATATACCACATCTTCAAGAAGGCAGGCTACGACGCCGGACTCGCCGGAAACATCGGGCGTAGCCTCGCGTTGCAGGTGGCGGAAGACCCACACGAGTACTACATAATAGAGCTGAGCTCGTTCCAGCTCGACAACATGTACGACTTCCACGCCAACATCGCCATCCTGCTCAACATCACACCTGACCACCTTGACAGGTACGACTTCAAGTTTGAGAACTACGCCGACGCCAAGATGCGCATTACGCAGAACCAGACGGCTGACGACAGCTTCATCTTCTGGAACGACGACCCCGTGATAAAGAAGGAGATGGAGAAGTTTGACATCCACGCCGTGCGGTGCCCGTTCTCAGAGATAAAGGAGGACGCGTCGGTGGCGTACATCGAGCAAGGACAATACAAGCTCGAATACCCAACGCCGTTCAACATGGAGCAGGAAGCCCTGTCGCTGACCGGCAAGCACAATCTATACAACAGTCTCGCCGCCGGTCTCGCCGCCAACATAAGCGGCATAAAGAAGGACGTGATACGCAAGAGCCTCAGCGACTTCCCAGGCGTGGAGCACCGTTTGGAGAAAGTGTGCAAGGTGGGCGGCGTGCAATATGTCAACGACTCGAAGGCCACCAACGTGGACGCTTGCTGGTATGCCCTGGAAAGCATGCGCACGCCAACAATCCTCATACTCGGAGGCAAGGACAAGGGCAACGACTATCACCACATCTTCGACTTGGTGAAGAAGAAGTGCGTGGGACTCGTGTACCTCGGTGCCGACAACACCAAGTTGCACAAGAACTTCGACTCCTTTGGCATTCCCGTGCGCGACACCCACAGCATGGCCGACTGCGTGAAGGCATGCTACGAGATGGCCAAGCCTGGCGACACCGTGCTGCTGTCGCCGTGCTGCGCGTCGTTTGACCTGTTCAAGAACATGGAAGACAGAGGCGACCAGTTCAAGGCGTTAGTGAGAAACCTGTAAAGGAATGTTTGTAAGATAAGAAATGAGCAAACGAATAAGTGGTATCTTCAAAGGCGACAAGGTCATCTGGATGGTGTTCTTCTTCCTTTGCATTATCAGCGCCGTAGAGGTGTTCTCCGCCATGTCGTCGCTGACATTCAAGACAGGAAACTACATCAGCCCGATGATCAAGCACATAGGCCTGCTGCTTTTGGGCATATTCTTCATGATTTTCTTCTTGAACATACCATGCCGATACTTCAAGCTGGCAACGCCTTTCGCCATCATATTCTGCGTCATCACATTGTTGTGGGCCGACTGCTTTGGCCAAAGCATCAATGGCGCGGGGCGATGGATAGAGATTCTCGGAATAAAGTTTCAACCGTCGGAGATAGCCAAGGGCACCATGGTTCTCGCCACGGCGCAGATTCTCAGCGCCATGCAGACCGACCACGGTGCCGACAGACACGCTTGCTGGTACATTATCATCATCTGGGCACTCATGACGCCTCTGATATTCTTTGAGAACCTGTCAACGGCTGTATTGCTCAGCCTGACAGTGTTCTTGATGATGCTCATAGGCCGCGTGCCAATGAGACAACTATTGCGAATCTCCGCCGCAGTAATCGGGGCAGTCGCCATAGTCATAGCCGTTGTCTTCTCCGTAGGCGATGACAGCAACACAGATGACGGCAACAAGACCTACACCGAGATGGTGACACAAAACGGCAAGGTGGTCGAAGCCAACCAAAGACACGGACTGTTGCACCGCATGGACACGTGGAAAGCGAGATTGAAGAGGTTTGGCAACCACAAAGACATACCGCCAGAGAAAGTGGACCTCGACAAGGACGCGCAAACTTCATACGCCAACATAGCCATAGCCTCAAGCAACTTCATAGGCAAGGGCCCCGGCAACAGCGAGGAGCGCGACTTCCTGCCACAGGCTTTCTCCGACTACATATACGCCATCATAATAGAGGAGACTGGGCTGCTTGGCGCGTTGTTCGTGGCGATGCTATACATCACCCTGCTTTACAGGGTGGGCATAATCGCCAACCGCTGCGAGAACAACTTCCCGGCATTCCTGGTAATGGGATTGGGCTTGATGATCGTCATACAGGCACTCTCCAACATGAGCGTGGCAGTGGGTATCGCGCCAGTGACGGGTCAGCCGCTGCCACTCATAAGCAGAGGCGGAACGTCAACGGTAATCAACTGCATATACATTGGCATGATACTCAGCGTGAGCCGCACGGCAAAGAAAGGCCCAGCGTATGCCGTGAAGAACAACGCGACCGCGGCAACGGCGCCCAAGATGACAGACAATACAGAGCGGAAATAATTTAGGCGAATAATAGTCATGAAAAGAAAAAAAATGATTACTTTTGCCGAAAATGTACTAAAATGGAAAAAGAGCTAAGAGTTATCGTCAGCGGAGGAGGAACAGGTGGACATATCTTCCCAGCCATCAGCATTGCCAACGCCATCAAGGCGAAGCATCCTGAGGCAAAGATTCTGTTTATAGGAGCCTTGGGACGCATGGAGATGCAACGCGTGCCACAGGCAGGCTACGAGATAAAGGGATTGCCCGTGAAGGGATTGGTGAGGCCCATCTACTCGCTGAAGAACATCGCCGTTGGCTTCGACTTCCTCAGAAGCAAGTTCATGGCGAAGCGCATCGTGCGCAAGTTCAAGCCAGACGTGGCAGTGGGAGTGGGTGGATACGCCAGTGCCGCCGCCCTCGACGCCGCGCACGCCTTGGGTGTGCCGTGCCTCATACAAGAGCAAAACTCATACGCCGGCAAGACCAATAAGATGCTCGCCAGCGGCGCGAAGAAGATTTGCGTGGCATACAACGGCATGGAGCGATTCTTCCCTGCCGATAAGATAATAATGACCGGCAACCCGGTGAGGCAAAACGTGGTCAACGACAGCATCTCAAAGCAAGACGCGAGAAAGAAGTTCGGGCTTGACCCCGACAAGAAGACCATCTTGCTCGTGGGCGGAAGCCTCGGCGCGAGGACCATCAACGACAGCATGAAGCTGCACCTGCAAGAAGTGAAAGACGCCAACGTGCAGTTTATATGGCAGACTGGCAAATATTACAACGCTGAGATAAACAAGGCTGTAAGCGATTTCGGTGAGATTCCCAACCTCAAGGTTCTCGACTTCATCACCGACATGGGCGCGGCCTACAATGCCGCCGACCTCGTGATAAGCCGTGCCGGAGCAAGCTCCATAAGCGAGTTTTGCCTTATAGGCAAGCCTGTAATCCTCGTGCCAAGCCCTAACGTGGCAGAGGACCACCAGACGAAGAACGCCATGGCTCTCGTCAACAAGGACGCCGCCATATACGTGAAAGACGCGGAGGCTCCAGACGTGTTGCTGAAACGCGCGCTGGCAATAATCAATGACGACGAGAAGCTCAAGTCGCTGAGCGAGAACATCAAAAAGCTCGGCTTGCCAAACTCGGCGGACGTAATAGCCGACGAGGTGCTCAAGCTCGTACATTGAAAAAGACAACACAAACGAAAGAAGACAAGAAGTAACAAGATATTATCGAAATGGAACTGAAAGATATTAAGTCAGTATACTTTATCGGTGCCGGAGGCATCGGCATGAGCGCAATAGAAAGATACTTCATACACCGCGGCGCGGTGGTGGCAGGCTATGACCGCACGCCATCCAACCTGACGAAGCAGCTGGAGAAGGAAGGCATCCTCATACACTACGATGAGAACGTGGATGAGATTCCACACGCGTGCAAGGACAAGCAGTCGTGCCTCGTGGTCTACACGCCGGCCATCCCCGCCACCCACAAGGAGCTCACATGGTTCCGCGAAAACGGTTTTGAGGTGCAGAAGCGCGCGCAAGTGCTCGGCATACTCACACGCACGCACAAGGGACTGTGCGTGGCCGGCACGCACGGAAAGACGACGACATCGACCATGTGCGCACATATCATGCACCAAAGCCACGTGGACTGCAACGCTTTCCTCGGAGGCATATCAAAGAACTACGGCACCAACTACATCCTTTCAGACACCAGCGACTACGTGGTGATAGAAGCCGACGAGTTTGACCGCTCATTCCATTGGCTGCGCCCATGGATGACCGTCATCACCGCCACGGATCCCGACCACCTTGACATCTACGGCACTAAAGAGGCATACCTTGAAAGCTTCAGGCACTACACGGAGCTCATACAACCAGGTGGCGCGCTCATCATCCATACCGACTTGGAGATGAAGCCAAACGTGCAGGAGAACGTCAAGACATACACTTACAGCCGTGACAAAGGCGACTTCCACGCAGAGAACATCGTCATTGAAAATGGTGAGATAACATTCGACTTCATCTCGCCCAAAGGCAACATCACAGGCGTGAAGCTCGGGCAGCCAATACCTATCAACATCGAGAACGGCGTGGCTGCAATGGCACTGGCACAACTCAACGGTTGCACAAACGAGGAGATAAAGTATGGCATGGAGACATATCACGGCGTGGAGCGCCGCTTCGACTTCAAGATTCGCGACAACCGCCACGTGCTGCTCTCCGACTATGGCCACCACCCGAAGGAGATACTGCAATGCGCCAAGAGCCTGCGCGAGCTCTACCCCACTCGCAAGCTCACAGCCATCTTCCAGCCACACCTCTACACCCGTACGCGCGACTTCTATAAGGATTTCGCCGATTCGCTGAGCCATTTCGATGAGGTTATACTCACCGAAATCTATCCAGCACGCGAGCAACCAATACCCGGCGTGACATCACAGCTCATATACGACAACCTCAAGCCCAACGTGGAGAAGAGCATCATCAACAAAGCCGACGTGCTGAATCTCGTGAAGAGCCGCGACTTCGACGTCCTCGTGACATTGGGAGCTGGCGACCTTGACAACATGGTGCCAGAGATAGAGAAAATAATAAAAGAGAAAAAATAAAACAACACACAACCATTACACCCGATGCGCGTAAACTGGAAAAAGATATTGCTCGTGGGCAGCGACCTGGTCTTAGGCACCTATATCGTTGTCGCCATGACGGCTTTGAACAAGCCTGATGGTGAGGACGTTACCTGCAAGCAAGTGGACATCAACATCCAGGACGAGGCCGTCAACGGGTTCATCTCTCCGAAAGAAATAAAAAACAGGCTCATGAGGAAAGACCTGTATCCTTTGAAAAAGACCTTCAAGGATATAAACACGAGAGAGATTGAGGGAACACTTCGCCAAAGCCCGTTTATCAAGAACGTGCAATGCTACAAGACACAAGACGGGCACGTGTGGATAACACTAACACAACGCATGCCCACACTGCACATCATGGCAGACAACGGCGATAACTATTACCTCGATGACGACCACCGCATCATGCCCAACTCCCACTACACAAGCAACCTCATCATTGCTTCTGGGCATATAGACAGATGGTTCGCGCGCAACTACATCTCTTACCTCGCCGACGCGATAATGGCAAACGAGTTTTGGCAGAATCAAGTGGAGCAAATAAACGTGCTCCCCGATGGCGGTGTGGAGATAATACCACGTGTGGGCGACAACATCATCTATTTGGGTCAACTGCCTCAAACAAAACTGATTGCGCAAAGAAAGCAACTCATAACCGACTTCGCCAACCAAAAGATGGACGAACTGGAGAAATTCTACAAATATGGCCTGTCGCAAGCAGGGTGGAACAAGTACTCCTACATAAACGTGGAATTTGACAACCAGATTATTTGCAAGAAAAAGAGAAAAGAATAAAGTAGACATACCCCAATGGCAGAATTTACAGTAGCAATAGAATTAGGATCATCCAAAATCACTGGCATAGCAGGCAGGAAGAATACTGACGGCAGCATAAGCATACTTGCCATTGCCCAGGAGAACGGTGAGGCGTGCATACGCAACGGCGTGGTCCGCAACATAGAGAAAACCGTGCAAGCCCTTTCCAACATCATCAAGAAGTTGGAAGCAACGCTCAAGACGCATATCGCACATGTCTACGTAGGCTTTGGCGGACAATCCATCATGGGCGTGAAAAACACCAACGTCAGGGAGCTATCCACGGAAAGCGAGGTGACGCAGGACATGATCAACGAGCTCATGGATGCCAACAGGAGCATGCAATATCCAGACAAGCAGATTCTCGATGCCGTAACCCTGGAATACAAGGTTGACAACCAATATCAAGCCGAGCCACCAGTGGGCGTGCCATGCAAGCGACTGGAGGGCAACTTCCTCAACATCTTATGCCGCAGGGAATTCTACAGAAGGCTGAAGAAATGTTTCGACCAAGCCAACATAAGCATTCTCGACATGTACATCTCGCCTCTCGCACTTGCAGACAGCGTGCTGACCGATGCCGAGAAGAGGGGTGGTTGCGCACTCGTGGACTTGGGCGCCGACACTACCACCGTGAGCATTTTCCACCGCAATATACTTAGGAAACTATCAGTAATACCATTGGGGAGCGCTAATATCACTAAAGACATAGCCTCATTGCAGATAGAAGAGAGCGACGCGGAGAGGTTGAAGTTAAAATACGCAAGCGCATTTACCGATGGCAACGACATTGACACGACGAGGCATTACGCCATAGAGCCTGACAGGTTCATAGAGATGAGCAAGTTCGTGGAGATTGTCGAGGCTCGCACAAGGGAAATAATCGAAAACGTGAAGAGCCTGATACCAGAGGAATACTCTGAGAAGCTCCTGGGCGGCATCATACTGACAGGTGGCGGCAGCAACATGAACAACATAGAACGGGCTTTCAGGCTCTATACACACATAGAGAAGATAAGAACCGCGAAGTTTGTCAATGACACTATAAAATCGACCAATCCGTTGGTCAACGCCAAAGACGGAAGACTATGCACCGTGCTCGCAATCTTGGCCAAGGGTGACCAAAACTGCGCCGGCAACGACATAACAAGCAACCTGTTCGCCGACATGCAACCAAAATCGCCAACACAGGCAGCGCAAGGTGCGCAAACGGCAAGCGCGCAAGGTGGCAATGGCAGGATAATAGACGACGTGGCTAAAGACAACGCGCAAGGCAAGGTAAACGTAGAAGGTAACGTGAAAGCGGAGCCTAACAAGCGTAATGAGCAAGACACCAAGCCCCAAAAGCCACATAAGATCCTAAACAAGTTCAAGGTCTTTTTCAAGAAGATGACTGAGCCGGAGGAGGAATAAGCATAGATGTAAAACCACAGACTGAAAGGAAACATGGCAGACAACAATAATAACACCAACAATACAGACTCGCAAAAGCCGACAATACTCGACTTTGGCGATCCCAACAAGGAAAACAGCATCATAAAGGTGATTGGCGTAGGGGGCGGTGGCGGCAACGCCGTCAACCACATGTATCGCGAAGGCATACACGACGTGTCGTTCGTGCTCTGCAACACCGACGCGCAAGCACTCAACGACTCACCCGTGCCAGCACACTTGCAACTTGGAAGCGAGGGACTTGGAGCCGGCAACAGACCAGAACGCGCACGCCAAGCCGCAATGGACTCCATTGACAAGATAAAAACCATGCTCAACGACGGCACAAAGATGGCTTTCATCACCGCTGGAATGGGCGGTGGCACTGGCACCGGCGCTGCTCCTGTGATTGCCCAAGTGAGCAAAGACATGGGCATACTGACCGTAGGTATTGTAACCATTCCGTTCCGTTTCGAAGGATTTAAAAAAATCAACCAAGCCCTCGATGGCGTTGAGGAAATGGCAAAGCACGTGGACGCCTTGCTGGTGATAAACAACGAGCGCCTCAGGCAAATATACCCGGAACTATCCCTCGTGGACGCTTTCGGCAAGGCTGACGACACTCTCAGCGTGGCGGCAAAGAGCATCGCCGAGATAATAACGACCCACGGACTTATCAACCTTGACTTCAACGATGTGAAGACAGTGTTGAAAGACGGTGGTGTCGCCATCATGAGCACAGGCTACGGCGAGGGAGAGGAACGCGTGAAGAAAGCTATCGAAGACGCGCTCAACTCGCCACTGCTCAACGACAACAACGTGTTCAACTCGAAGAAGATACTCCTGTCCATTGGCTTCTCAAGCGAGAAGAAGGAAAACCAAGGCTTCATGATGGAAGAGATGAACTACGTGAATGACTTCATGGAGAAGTTTGGCGAGGACTTCGAGATAAAGTGGGGCGTTTCCATCAACCCGGATTTGGGCAAGAAAGTGAAAGTGACCATTCTCGCAACTGGATTTGGCGTTGAGGACGTTGAACCAGACGATGAGAGAAGGCGACGCGACAAGGAACGCAAGAAACGCAATCAAGAAGACGAGAACATAAAGATCAAGCGCCAGGAGAGAATGGACCATTACTATGGCAGTGACGGTAACAATTCACTCCGCAAGCGTCGTCCGAACATATATATATTCCAGCCTGAGGACCTCGACAACGACGATGTTATCCTTGCCGTGGAAAGCTCGCCTACCTACAAACGCACATCGCAAACATTGGAGGAGATAAGAAAACAAAGCTGCACCGATACGGGCGAAGAAAAAGTGGAAGACAAGGGTGAGGCTCAGCCAAGCGTGATAAGCTTCGCCTAAACGCAAGTCAGACTTCCACAAGCATAGGCTTAGAACATTCAGATAACTATCAAGATATCATGGAAACAATTTTCGATCAGGTTAGTAAAGGCATACGTGAGGCCATGAAAGCTCACGACAAGGTGCGCCTTGAGGCACTGCGCAACGCAAAGAAGGTGTTTCTTGAGGCAAAGACAGCGCCAGGAGCCAACGACACGCTGCCCGACGACAAGGCAATGAAACTCCTGCAAAAGCTTGTAAAACAAGGAGAGGAAAGCGCCGACATCTACACAAAGGCTAATCGCCCAGAATTGGCCGAGGGCGAACTGGCACAGGTGAACGTATACAAGGAATTTTTGCCCAAACCTCTTTCTGAGGAGGAAATAGAAGCCACTTTGAAAGACATCGTCGCCCAGACTGGAGCCACAGGGATGAAAGACATGGGCAAGGTCATGGGCTTGGCTACAAAACAAATGGCTGGCAAAGCCGACGGCAAGGTAATATCCACTATCGTGAGAAAGCTGCTGGCTTAATCAGAACAGTTCCCTCAGCACATCCAACGAGCGCAACTCAGGGAAACCTGGTACGTGTAGACGGTAGTACGTCATTATAACGTCCAAACAACGATTGCGGTCTTCACGACTCATGCGGAAAAGACGCATGTTATCAAAATTCATTCTGGTGAGGAGTCGAATGCGACGTGAATCGTCAGGATTAAGATAGTCGGGATGCGACGGGCAAGTCATGGTGAAGCTGCCATCACGCAAGTCAAACCACGCGCCATCGTGATAACCGTCAAGGTTTGGGTAAAACCCCACGAAAAGGGAAACGTGAATCATAAAGACAAGATGGAAATTAGCGAATCCGTCCACGGCATTGTCGAGCCACAAGAGGCTCTTCTCCGTGAACTCTTCGAGCTGACTTCCATCTTGTTCGCCTTTTGAGGCATACACAAGAAACTCCGCCAAGAATAGTCCTATAGACAACTTGTAAGCATCGAAAGGAATGGAAACAAAAGGCCGCGATATGCGCACATCCTTAAGGCGTTGCAGCTCAGAGGTGGGACGGGAGTCAAAAACTATATCAAGCAAGGTCAACGGCTGAAACAATTGTTTTTTAATCCTCCCACGATTCGTCTTGGACAAACCGCACGCAAACGACACCCTGCCAGCTCTTGCCGTCAGCATGTCAACAATAATCCTCGAATCACCATATCTCACGGTGCGCAGCACGATAGCCTTGGTCTTAACTTCCATATATGCGGCAAATATAAGAAAAATCAAGCATTTAGAGAAAATTATTAATAGAAAATTTTGCCACATAATAAAAAAGCAGTAACTTTGCACCCGCTTATCAAGAGCTATGGTCCATTCGTCTATCGGTTAGGACGAGAGATTTTCATTCTCTAAAGAGCAGTTCGACTCT
>DAIOUH010000002.1:0-42509 GCA_036751585.1 Prevotella sp.
GCTTGAATCGCGTCGGCTTTACGCTTGAATCGCGTTGGCTTCACGCTTGAATCGCGATGGCTTCACGCTTGAATCGCGATGGCATTACGCTTGAATGCCGAAACACGACAAAACGCGGCTGAAAATGGCCGCGATAAGGTAACTTTCGCGCTCCATTGAGTTTTGGCTGACGGCAAATAATATTAAAGAATAAAGAAAACTTAAAATAAGGAAAAGGTGTAACAAATCCTTTGCGAAGTCGTTTTTTATATGTAGCTTTGAACTAAACAAAACATAAATCTATACTTTATGATGTCATTTTCCGACAACGAATATTGTCTTATCCTTGCTGGTGGAAGGGGCCAGCGCCTGTGGCCATGCAGCCGCGAGAGCCGTCCAAAGCAGTTTCTCGATTTCTTCGGCACTGGCAGGACACAAGTACAGCAGACCTGGGACAGGATGGCAAGGATAATATCACCCGACCATATATTGCTCAGCACCAACGTGCAATATCTCGACATCGTGAGGCAGCAACTGCCCGAATTGCCAACAGAGAACATTCTCGTGGAACCAATATTGCGCAACACCGCGCCAAGCATGGCATGGGCATGTCACCATGTGGCCAAGCTCAACAAGGACGCGGTGATGATAGTGGTGCCGAGCGACCAACTCATACTCAACGAGGACGCTTTCAACAACAACGTGAAGGCGGCCATGGACTTCGCCGCCTCCCACGACACGTTCATGGCGATGGGTGTCAAGCCCACGCGTCCAGAGCCTGGCTATGGCTATATCCAGACCGACAAGTCGATAAGGGAAAACATCTTCAACGTGAGGAGCTTCACGGAGAAACCAAACCGCGAGTTCGCAAAGATGTTCATGGACAGCGGCGAGTTCCTGTGGAACACAGGCATCTTCGTGTCAAACATCAGTACGACCAAGAAGATGTTTTCCAAGTTCTTGCCCACCGTGCTCAATGCTTTCGACAAGCAGAATCCTGACGCCACGTTTGAGCAAGAGGCGGCGTACATGTCGGAGAGCTTCACGTCATACCCCAATATCTCCATTGAGGCTGGCGTGCTCGACAAGCTCGACAACGTGTGCGTGATGAATTGCGACTTCGGTTGGGCCGACTTGGGCACATGGCATGGCATCTATGAGGCTTTGCCCAAGAACAACGACGACAACGTGGTGGTCGACTCCGACGTGTACATGGAAAACAGCCACCACAACGTGGTCAAGTTGCCGAAGGGCATACTTGGCATCATCAGCGGTCTCGAAGGGTTCATCGTGGCTGAGAAAGACAACGTGTTGCTCATCTGCAAGAAGGAGGATTCATCAGCTTTGGTTCGTAAATATGTCAACGAGGTGCAGTTGAAGAATGGCGACAATTATATTTAAGCATATCAGGCTTACGCGTATCAAGCTGATACATTTTTTTGCCATTGTTGCCATATTGCTTCTGTCGGCGTGCTCGGGTGGTCATTCCTATAAGTATGTCATAGGAGTGTCGCAGTGTGTTGGCGGCAAGTGGAGGGAGAAAGTCAACGACGAGATGCTCTCGGCTCAACACCTCTATGGCAACGAGGTGAAGGTGAGCATCGCCAACGCCAACAACGACTCTCGCCTGCAAATGGCGCAGATAGACTCGCTTGTGGCATTGGGCGTGGATCTCATCGTGGTGGCGCCCAACGACATGACCATAGCCCCTGCCATAGCCCGGGCACGGAAGAAGGGCGTGCCCGTGGTGCTGTTCGACCGCAAGGTGCGCAGCAATGACTACACGGCATATATCGGTGGCGACAACGTGGAAGCCGGACGTGCCATGGGGCACTATGCCTTGTCGCTGTTGCGGGAGCGGTCGTTCGACCACGCGCCACGCGTGCTGGAGCTGACAGGAGGCACGACTTCCTCACCGGCCATAGACCGTCACAGGGGGTTCTCGTCGGTGATGAAAGGCAAGAAAGCCATCAATTACAGTTTCGTGAATACGGATTGGTCCACGGAGGCCACTTACAAGGCCATGACCGACTGGCTCGACCGTAATCCCGTGCCCGACATAGTGTTTTGCCACAGCGACCTCGCGGCCAGAGCGGCTCATGATGCCGCCATGGACAAGGGCGTGGCTGGGAAGATGTTGTTTCTTGGCATAGACGGTCTGCCCGGCAAGGGCGAGGGCATTGAGGCAGTGGAGAAAGGCGTGTTTGCCGGCACTTACATATATCCCACCCATGGTGAGGAAATAGTGAGGCTGGCGCTTGACATCCTGCAAGGAAAGAAGTTCAAGCGCGAGAACATCATGAAGAGCGTCATCGTCACGCCCGACAACGCCCCGATAATACAGCAGACCAGTTTGGAGATGCTCAGGCAGAGCCACGACTTGCTCATCTTGCAAGACAAGCTGGAAAACTATCTCGGTCTCTACAACACTCAGCGCACCATAACCTTAGTGAGCGTCACGGCAATGGCGTTGCTCATCATCATCATCTTGCTCATCTGGCGCATCGTGGTCATCACGAGGCGCATAAACCGAAGGGAGAAGAAGATGTACCGTGAGCAGACCCTTTTCTACAACAACGCGCGCCACCAGCTGCGCACGCCGCTGACCCTCATCGACGGGCCGATAAAGAAACTTGCCGAGAGCACGTCGCTGCAAGCCGACGACCGCACATTGGTGGACATCTTGAAACGCAACGTGGAGCAGCTCGCCCACATAGTATACGACGTGCTCAACTTCAAGCCGGACGCCGCCTCGGAGCCATTGGCAGGCGACGTGGAGAAAGGAAAAGCCGACACGGTCTCCGATACCAACGCGCTGACGCAACTCCTTGACGCGCGGAGCATGGCGGATGACAAGGAAACCGACAATGGCATGGACAATGGCACCGACAACGGCAACAGCCTCCCGACGGTTCTCATCGTCGATGACAACACCGACATGCGCACATACCTTAGGACGCTCCTCTCCGACAAATACTATGTGGTGGAGGCTGCCGATGGCGAGAGCGGCTTGAAGGTGGCCCGCGCTACCGTGCCCGACCTCATCGTGAGCGACGTGATGATGCCCGTGATGGACGGCTTGCAATTCTGCCGAAAGATAAAAGACGATGCCATGACGTCACACATCCCTGTCATACTCCTCACGGCGCGCAGCACGGAGAGCCAGCAGGTGGAAGGCTTGGGCTGTGGCGCCGACGCCTACATGACAAAGCCTTTCAGCGCCAACCTCCTCGTGGCGCGCATAGACAACCTGCTCAAGAGCCGCGCCCAGCTGCGTCACCTCTTCGACGGCAACAAGCAGGAAAGCAAGGCCGAGGAGATGCGGATGGCTTCTTCCGACTGCGAGTTTGTCAATCGGTTGATGGACGTGATAAACAGTCACATGGCGGACAGCAACCTCAAGATGGACGACATAGGAGCCGAAATGGGCATAAGCCGCGTGCAACTCTACCGCAAGGTGAAAGCCTTGACAAACATGTCGCCAGTGGAATTTCTCAAGCAGATGCGTCTTAAAAAGGCCATGACAAAGCTTTTGCACACAAGCGATACGGTTTCCGTCATTGCCTATGACACGGGATTCAGTTCGCCGGCTTATTTCTCCACCTGTTTCAAGAAGCAGTTTGGCAAGTACCCTACCGAGTACAGGGAAGGCAATTCAAACAAGAAGGAATGAGACTCCATGTCGTCGGGCGATACGCGTCGCGGCGTTTATATGCTGGACAGTAAAGACTTCTGCATATTTATAATTATCGTTCAAATGACTTAAAATTGTTTCATGTAACAATTTTGAAATCATTTGAACGATTTTTTTATGTTTTGTATTCTCGCAAAGCCTAATTTTGCGGCGTTACTTAAAAACAAATAATCGATAAACAACTTTAAAAACTATTGGCGATGAGGCTACATTCGATCCATTACAGACTTCTGTTGCCATTATTGTTGGCTTTTGTGTTTTCGGTTTCGCTGTTCGCACAAAACAACATTACCGTCACAGGTACGGTGACAGACAACACTGGTGAGCCCATTCTTGGTGCTTCCATCATTCAAAAAGGTACGAGCAACGGTGCGGTATCCGACCTTGACGGTCATTTCACACTTGTCGTTCCCCAGGGTACAACCCTCAACATTTCTTACATTGGCTTTGCCTCGCAGGAGGTGAAGGCCGCTCCAAATCTTCAAATCAAATTAAAAGAATCGGCAAACGACCTCAACGAGGTCGTGGTAACAGGTTATCAGGTACAACGCAAGGCCGACTTGACAGGTGCGGTGTCTGTCGTGAAGACAAGCACGCTCACCACATCACCCGACGCTGACCCAATGAAATCGTTGCAAGGCAAGGTCGCTGGCATGACCATCACCGACACTGGTTCGCCAAGTGGTTCGGCGACAGTCAGGATTAGAGGCGTGGGTTCGTTCAACTCTTCCCAAGACCCTCTTTATATCGTCGACGGCGTGCCAATGACATCAGGACTCAACACGCTAAACAGCAACGACATTGAAAGCATGCAGGTGTTGAAGGACGCCGCCTCCGCTTCCATTTATGGTAGCCGCGCCGCAAATGGCGTGATTATCATCACCACAAAGCACGGTAAGAACAACAACAAGGTAAACATCGACTTCACTACCAACCTTACCGCGCAGTTTTACACGAACCAGTCGAAGATGAAACTCCTCGACACCAAGGGCTATGCCACGGCAATGGCGCAGGCCGCCCTGAACGACGGCATCGACCCTGTGGCATACGCCAGCAACTATGGTCTTGACCTCAATGCCAAGCAAGGCATCGGCATCAACGTATGGAATCCAGCGACAGGTCAGTATCAAGACTTCACCGTCAACGGCCTTTATGGTGGCTACATCAACAGCAAGCGCACCATGGCATGCTCAGACACCGATTGGGTGGACGAGATTTCACGCACGGGATTCTCACAAAACTACAACGTGGCTCTTTCAAAGGCTACCGACAAGAGTTCGCAGTTGTTCTCATTGGGCTATAAAAATAATAGTGGTATATTGAAGTATACCGACTTCGAGAGCCTCTCGGCTCGCATGAACACCTCTTTCAACGTCAGCAAGATGGTTACCGTGGGTGAGAACTTCACCCTGTCTTACACCAAGCAGGTGGATGCAGCTCCAATGGAGAACGCGTTGAAGATGTCGCCTACCGTGCCGGTCTATGAGACTGACGGTGTCACGTTCGCAGGACCTGTCGGTGGCATGAGCGACCGTCAGAACCCTCTCCGTGAGCTTTACCAAAACAAGGACAACCATCTCGACTATTGGCGTCTCTTCGGAAACGCGTATGTTGACATCAAGCCTTTCAAGGGTCTCGTGTTCCGTTCCAATTTCGGTATAGATTATACCACGTCGTTCATCAATGCCATGACCCATACGTTCAAGTCGGACATCGTGAACAACAACATAGCCAAGACAGACCTTGGCCAAACCAACAACACCAACTACACTTGGTCAAACACGCTCAACTATCTCTTCGACATCAAGAAGCGCCATCATTTCAATGTGCTCTTGGGTTCTGAGATTAACAAGCAGAGTGTGGTAGACTTCCACGCCATTTCGGAGGGATATTCCTTGGAGTCGAAAGACTATATGTGGCCTAATGCCGCCACAGGCACCATGAGAAACACAGGCGCCAAGGTTGGTTATCGCCTCGCGTCGTTCTTCGGAAAGGCCGACTACAACTACAACGACCTCCTGCTCGCCTCGTTCACCCTTCGTCACGATGGCAGCTCACGCTTCGGCAAGAACCATCGTTGGGGCGACTTCCCAGCCGCATCGCTTGGCTTCCGTTTCTCGCAGTTGCTGCATGAGAAATGGCTCGACGATGCCAAGTTGCGCCTCTCTTGGGGTAAGACTGGTAACCAGGGCATTGACAACAACGCTCATTACGGTCTCTACGTCACCGATTACGGCTTGGATCGTGTCACGTCGACCGCCTACGACATCTTCCTGCAAGGGTCAGGCACATTCCCCTCTGGCTATCGTGCCACGCAAACAGCCAACGACGACTTGAAATGGGAGACCACGACACAATATAATATAGGTCTCGACTACACCATGTTCAATGGCAGCCTGTATGGCACGGTGGACGCCTACATCAAGGATATTGACGATATGCTCATCAACCCAGCCTTCTTAGCCGTGATGGGCGAGGGCGGAAACCATTGGTCCAACGGTCCTTCGCTTCGCGACTGGGGTATGGAGTTCACAGCTGGCTATCGCAAGACATTGGCTTGCGGCCTTGGCCTTGACTTGACTGGCAACCTCGACTTCTACCGCAACCGTGTCACAAGCCTGCCTTCCTCGACAACGGGCTCTTACGCTCACACCGTGAAGCAAAACCTCGTGGAGGCTCGCAAGCCTTATGGCTCAATAGTGGGATATGTGGCCGACGGGCTTTTCCAAAACAAGGAGGAAGTGCTCGCTTCCGGACAGCCTAATGCCCGTGTGGGCGGCATCAAGTATGCTGACCTTGACGGCAATGGCGTAATCAACGAGAAAGACCAGACTTGGATTTTCAACCCAGTGCCAGCGTTCTCATACGGTCTCAACATTGACCTCACGTTCAAGGGCTTTGACTTGACCATGTTCTGGCAAGGCGTCGCCGGAGTGGACGTGTACAACAACCAGAAATTCCAGACCGACTTCTGGAGCATCACCGACGCTGGCTCCAACAAGGGCAGCCGCTTGCTTGGCGCGTGGACCACGGCAAACACGAGCTCTACCATCCCTGCGCTTACCACCAACAACACAGCCGATGAGGGACGCACGTCTTCCTATTATGTGGAGAATGGCTCTTACCTCAAGCTCCGCACCCTGCAGCTTGGCTACAACTTACCAGCTTCACTTCTCAAGAAACTGTTGATGTCGAAGGCTCGTGTGTATGTGTCAGGACAGAACCTGCTCACCATCAAGAGCAGTGGCCTCACTTGCTCAGACCCAGAGAACCCAAATTGGAACTATCCTCTGCCGACATCAGTGTCGTTTGGTTTGCAAATTGGTTTCTAAACAATTAACAATCATCCATTATCCATTATGAAAACTTTTCATGTCAATATAAAGAGCGTCGCAAAATCAGTGGTCGTGCTTTGCCTGTCTTCGCTGACGCTCACTTCATGCAATGATTTCCTCGACTATCAGCCCACTGCTGTCATCGATGAAAACAAGGCCTTTTCCGACCCTGAAGGCATGGTGACAAGCGCATACGCCATGCTTGGCGATTGCTGGTACACTTATCCGTTCAACCTTTGGCCTTATGGCGACCTCGCCTCAGACGACTGCCTGAAGGGTGGCTCAGGAACGACCGACACGGAATACCACTCCGTGGAGATATTCTCTACCCTCACGCCGACCCTTGGCCCTCTCGATGAGCTTTGGTATCGCCTTTATTGCGCCATCTCACGCTGCAACCGCGCATTGCTCTCGTTGGACGAGAACGGTGTCAGCAAGTTGGGCGAGGCCACGACAAAGCAGCGCATTGCCGAGGTTAAGTTCCTGCGCGCGCACTTCTATTATAAGCTCTTCATGGTGTTCAACAAGATTCCATGGATAGACGAGAATGTCTACAAGAACAACCTGCAAGAGCAGACCCGCAACGACGCGCTGACCCACGAACAGATATGGGACAAGATTATCGGCGACTTCGAGGCGGCTTACAACGACCTGCCAGAGCAGCCTTCTGATGGTGGCGGTAGGGCCAACAAGGTGGCGGCAGCCGCGTATCTCGCCAAGTGTTACCTCCAGCGCGCGTGGGGCAATGGATACGAGGACAGCACGGGAGTGAAGTTCATCAACAAGGATTACATGCAGAAGGTGGTCGATTACACCGACGTGGTGGTCAAGTCGAAATATGGCTATCTTGAGGATTATGGCGACATCTTCCTTCCCGATTACAACAACAGCAAGGAGAGCATCTTTGCCGTACAGACAAGTGACTATGCCGATGACCACACCACCTATGGACGTGGCAACTGGTCGAACATGCTCAATGGCGTGTGGCAGATGTGGTCGTGCGGATGGGACTTCCAGAAACCATCGCAAGACTTCGTAAACGCTTTCAAGACCGAAAACGGACTGCCTGAGTTTGATGATTACGACAAGACCAACGACCATCCCGTCAACGGCAAGCCGACATCGCAGAAGTGGGATCCGCGCTTGTTCCACACTGTGGGCATGCCTACTTTCCCTTACAAGTATGAGAAACAATATACCCTGACCACAGCCAACTCGCGCACTCCAAACACTTATGGATATTACACCACGCTGAAATGCGTGCCACAGCGCAGCAAGGGTGAGACCTACAATGGTTCTTGGCAGGCATTCGCCATGAACGACTACGTGATACGCTATACCGATGCCATGCTCGACCGTGCGGAGGCTCTCATTGAGCTTGGACGCCTGGAAGAGGCTCGCACAATCATCAACGCCATTCGCCAGCGTGCAGCCAACTCCATCAGCAAGCACATAGAATATGCTGCCGACCAGTGCCAGATAAGCCTGTATCCAGACACTTACTTCAAGGACAAGGAGACTGCCCGCAAATGTCTCAGATGGGAGCGCCGTCTTGAGACAGGACAGGAGCATGAGCGCTTCTTCGACCTGCGCCGTTGGGGAATGTTGTCGTCAACGCTGAACTCTTACTTCACCCGCGAGGCAAAGGACTCTTACGATGGACAGGTATACGCACAGTATTACAAGGACGCGCACTTCACGAAAGGCAAGAACGAGTATTTCCCTGTGCCATACAACCAGCTCTACTATATCCCTGGTCTCTACACGCAGAACAAAGGCTATTAGGCCGAACAGTTTGAAAAACAATTTAAGACGGAATTTCAATTATGATCAATAATCGACTGACTATTATATTGTCCTTGCTGGCCATTCTGTTTGGTTCTTGTCAAGACAAGGATTTCGACATGTCGCCAATGGCTCTTGAGGCCATTGACGGGGAACAGATAAATGGTTCGCTGAATGGTGATGACTACACCTGGACATGGCCACAGTTGTCTAATGGCCACAAGATGCTTGTTACGCTCTATACCAATGGCACACTGTCATCGTCAGACACGGTGGCTGGAACCTCATACGTCCAAAGAAGTGTCAACACCAACACTCCTTACACATACGTGTTCAAGGTATCAGATGGCACCAACCTGTCAAAAGGCGTGGTGAAGACATACACACGTGAGGGCGCGTCACAGTTGGCAGGACTGCAAATCTCCCAGGTTGAGAAAAACGGAGGCTACGATGCCTTGGTGACGTGGACGCCAAGCGATGATGCCGAGAAGGTGGTGTTGACAGCCACAAACGGCTCGCGCACCATATCAGAGACGTTGCAGCCTTCCGTGACGAGTTATACCATACCCGACGTGAAATATGGCGAGGAATGGAATGTCACGGCCCGTGCTGAGAATGCCAAGGGACAGTCGCTTGCCTCTGCCGCCTCGTTGAAGATAGGCAAGACGGCAATGGCTTTCCTCAGCACTCACAAGACACCGGAAGACCTTGTGGCCAATGGCGATGACGATGAGGCTTCGGCATGGCTGTGGATGCACAAGACGTATCCGGCTGCCAAGTTCCTCTATTTTGGTGACATCAAGCAGCGTTCCGACGTTGACCCTTACAGGGTGATGTTCTGGTTGCGCGACTTGGAGAGCGGTTCGGAGGCCGACGTGTGGAATATGCCCGCGGTCGTGGAGCAAGCCACGCCAATCATTCGTAGCTGGTACAAGGACGGCGGCAACTTGCTCCTGTGGCAGCACGCCACGGCATACATCGCCACTCTCGGACGACTTGACAAGAACATGATGCAGAGCAACGACCATACTATCAGCATTGGCGTTGGCGGTTACAACCCTGATATATGGGCTATGGCCACGAGCCTCAATGCTGGAGGCAATGTCATCGACTTCTCTTCACATCCTATCTACAAGAACCTTCCTGTGTATACTGCCTCTAATGGCATAAAGATGTTGGCGGTGAAAGGACCAGGATGGACAGAGGATCACAACTGTCTTTACTTTAACCTTCCTGCCGTGCTCACAGGCAAGGGCAACCAAGACATGGCTTGCTACAACGAAGTCACGCAGACCTATGGCATCTATCCTTTGGGTGTCTGGGATTCGCAGGTGAGCTGGATTTCACAGCTCAATGTCTGGGAGGCACGCCAAGGCAACACCGATTTCAAGGGTACCGTGATATGCATTGGCAACGGCGGCTGCTCGTTCTCCATGAAAAACGGTGACGGGTCAAAAGACGTGAGCGCGCACCCGAAGAACAACATCTACCAGGAAACTATCCTTGGGTTGGCCAAGAACAGCCTGGAATACCTGAAGACAAGATAGACAATAATCTAATTACGCAATTTACTAATGAGAAAGCATAAAACACTTGGCCTTGGATTACCAATCGTCCTCATGGCCTCTACCATAATGATGTCATCGTGCTCAGATGACAAGACCGTTGATCCGGCGCTTGGTCCTTACGAGACGACTGAGGAGCCCACGCCAGACGAGCCATCGGCATCTTCCGATTATAATGAGTTGTATCGTCCGCAGATTCATTACACTCCAGCTCAAAACTGGATTAATGACCCCAACGGAATGGTCTTTGCCAATGGCACATACCATCTCTTCTATCAATATAACCCACAGGGAAACAGTTGGGGGAACTTGAGCTGGGGCCATGCCACAAGCACCGACCTGGTGCACTGGAAGGAGCAAAGCGTGGCATTGACGCAGGATGAGCTCGGATATATCTTCTCAGGCTCAGCTGTCGTGGACAAGGACAACACCGCTGGCTTCGGGGCAGGCGCCATTGTCGCCATTTACACTTCTGCCGACAAATACCAGCAGCAGTCTATCGCGTACAGCACAGATGGCATTCACTTCACCAAATACGCCAACAATCCTGTCATATCCTCCACGCGCGCTGACTTCCGCGACCCGAAGGTCTTTTGGTATGAGGCCGACAAGAAATGGGTGATGGAGCTCGCCACGGGCAATGACCACGTCATAGAACTCTGGTCATCCACCGACTTGAAAAACTGGAAGCACATGAGCGACTTCTCCGTGCCGCAGCAGGTTTGCAATCGCGGACAGTGGGAGTGCCCAGACCTCTTCCCGCTTGAATATGATGGCAAGCAGAAATGGGTGCAAATAGTAAGCACCAACCCTGGTGGTCCAGTGGCAGGTTCTGGCACGATGTACTTCATTGGCTCGTTTGACGGCACTAAGTTCACCCCGGATGCTGGCTACGACTATCCCATGTGGCTCGATTATGGTGCCGACAACTACGCTGGCGTCACTTGGAGCAATACGGGCGACAGGCGCACGTACATCGGTTGGATGAACAACTGGAACTATTGCGGCAACGTGCCGGCTTCGCCATGGCGTTCGGCAATGACATTGCCACGCGACTTGAAACTCGCTACCCGCAATGGCAAGTTGGTGGTGGCAAGCACCGTGGTTCCAGAGGTGGATGCTCTTGGTGGCGAATGGACTGACAACAATGGCGAGGTGGACGCGTCTAATGGCGCATGGCAAGCCAAGGCCACGGTGTCCACGACTTCCGATTGGACGATGACGTTCAGCAATGGCGCGGGGCAGTGTTACAAATTGCGTTATGACGCGCAAGAGGGCCTTATCTATGCCAACAGGAGCACGGAGACGGGCGAGACCGGGTTCTCGACAATCTTTGCCATACCTTCCATAAAGATGCCAGTCAACACCGACAAGGAGTCGATAGAGCTCGATGTCTTCGTAGACCGCTCATCAGTGGAGATTTTCGCCGACAACGGCTCGTCATCGATGACCAACATAGTGTTCCCGTCGAGCATTTACAACAAGATGTCCGTGTCTGGAATAAGCGATGTCAAGGTCAGGACATTGAAGAGAATTTGGAACTAACGTTTTCTTACCCATAAAAAATATCATATATGAATACACTACACAGATTTGCTTTAGCATACTTGGCATCGCTATTCTGTTTCAACGTCTCGGCGCAAACCCTGAAGCCACAGGTGCTCAGCGACACGCAAGTGATGCTGCGCGTGCCCACGGCGAAGAAATACCTGCTCATTCCAGTGGAGGAGAACGCCAACATGGATCACGTGCGCGTGATAGCTGGCAACAACGTGGTGAGAGAGTTCAACGTGAGACTCGCCGTCAATAAGGCCGACTACTACGTGCCACTCGACGTCTCTGACGTAAAGGACACCAAGAACGTTCTGCTCGACATCAATTTCAACCGCAACGATGCGGCACCCTCTGCCAGCAAGGCAGCCACTGGCGACTTCGCCTGCTGGAAGCTCATGAAGCTCAGCGACACTTTCGACATGACCAACCGCGAGGCTTTCCGTCCGCTATATCACCACACGCCGGCATACGGCTGGATGAACGACCCCAACGGACTGTTCTACAAGGATGGGCTATGGCACGTCTATTTCCAGCACAACCCATTCGGCTCGCAGTGGGAGAACATGACGTGGGGCCACTCCACATCCACCGACCTCGTGAACTGGACTTTCGAGGGCGATGCCATCCTGCCCGATGCCCTTGGCACCATCTTCAGCGGTTGCTCGGTGGTTGACAACGACAACACAGCCGGATTTGGCAAGGGAGCTGTCGTGGCCTATTACACCTCGGCAGGGAGGGCACAGACGCAGAGCATGGCGGTGAGCACCGACAATGGCATGACATTCGTGAAGTATGCCGACAACCCAGTGCTCGTGTCAAACATACCCGACTTCCGCGACCCGCACATCTTCTGGCATGCTGCCACTGGGAAATGGATTCTCATCGTCTCGGAGAAGCAGCACATGAAGATTTTCTCGTCCAAGGACTTGAAAGACTGGAAGTTTGAGAGCGACTTCGGCGAGGGCTATGGCTCTCACGATGGCGTGTGGGAATGTCCCGATTTGCTCGACATGGGCAACGGCCATTGGGTGTTGCTGTGCAACATCAACCCCGGCGGTCCTTTCGGCGGCTCTGCCACACAGTATTTCACGGGCTCCTTCGATGGACATAAGTTCACTTGCGACACCGACCCGTCGGTCACCAAGTGGATGGACTGGGGCAAGGATCACTATGCCACTGTGACGTTCAACAACGCTCCTGATGGCCGCCACGTGGCGTTGCCATGGATGAGCAACTGGCAGTATGCCAACCAAGTGCCCACCAAGCAGTATCGTGCCGCCAACGGCATACCTCGTGACCTCGGCTATTTTGAGTATCAAGACACGGGATATGTCAGCGTGACACCTTCGCAAGAGGTGATGGCAGCCTTTGCCAAGAAGCCTACCGCGAGCCTCACGCCGGCTTGCCGCGTGGACGTGCAGCTCCATTCCAACGCCACAATCACGCTTTCCAACTCTAAGGGCGAGAAGGTGGTGATGACATATAGCGCCGCCAACCAGACATTCACCATGGACCGCACAAAGAGCGGCGACACGAGTTTCAGCACCGATTTCCCTGCCGTGACGAAGGCACCCACGCGCGGACGCATCAAGACCTTGAGGATATTCATCGACAAGAGCAGCGTTGAGGCGTTCGACGCCGACGGAAAGATGGCAATGACCAACATCGTGTTCCCATCTTCGCCTTACACCACGCTGAAGGTGAAGGGCGGAAAGGCAAAGGTCTACGCGCTGAAATAAATAATTGTCAAGCGTAAAAAAATACCGCCTTCCGGCAAGGCGGTATCTACTTTTTCACTAAATTTGCAACACCGCGCGATTAGGTGTCGCGTGATGACAGAAAACCATACAAAAAACATCTTTAAGCTTTAAACGATACAATGGAAAACAATAATAAACAGAAAAACGTCGCGGCGCAGACTTCCAAGTTCGCCATGGTCTCCGTGATGCTTTGCTTCTTCGCCATGGGCTTCGTGGACCTGGTGGGCACGGCTTCCAATTATGTGAAGCAAGACCTTGGCCTTAGCGACACCGTGGCCAACTTCCTGCCATCCCTCGTCTTCTTCTGGTTCCTCATCTTCTCGGTACCCACAGGCGTGCTGATGAACAAGATAGGCCGCAAGAAAACCGTCATGCTTTCGCTCGTGGTCACCATTGTCTCGTTGCTGTTGCCCATTTTCTCTGAGAGCCTCCCGGTGATGCTCGTCTCGTTCTCGCTTCTCGGCATTGGCAACACGCTCATGCAGACATCGCTCAACCCTCTCGTCTCTCAACTCGTGAAAGGTCACTTGGCTTCCACGCTCACCTTTGGCCAGTTTGTCAAGGCCATAGCCTCTTTCTTGGCTCCTATCATTGCGTCGTGGGGTGCGGCTGCCACCATCCCAAGTTTTAACCTTGGCTGGCGCGTGCTCTTCCCCATCTACATGGTCGTGGGCATACTCGCCTCCATCTTGTTGCAGGCCACGTCTATCAAGGAAGAGTTGAGCGACAATGAGACGGAAGTGGAACGCAAGTCATTGGGTCGCGACTATATCGACACTTTCAAGCTCCTCGGCAACCCCTACGTGCTGTTGTGCTTCTTCGGCATCATGTGCCACGTGGGTATCGACGTGGGCACCAACACCACCGCCCCAAAGCTCTTGCAGGAATATGCTGGCATGACCCTCAACGACGCGGCGTGGTCCACGAGCCTCTACTTCATCTTCCGTACGCTTGGCTGCTTGACTGGCAGTTTCTTCCTTCGCGTGCTGAAGACTCGCACGTTCTTCATCATTTCCGTTGTCATGATGGCCTTGAGCATGGCTTGCATGTTCATGGGCGCTACAGGCTCTGCCGATACCGCCAAGATTTGGCTCTATGCTGGCATCGCCTTCGTGGGCTATGGCAACAGCAATGTCTTCTCCATGTGTCTCTCGCAGGCCATGCTGTATATGCCTGAAAAGAAAAACGCCATAAGCGGCCTCATGATTATGGGTCTCTTTGGTGGCACTATCTTCCCGCTCGTCATGGGCGTGGCCAGTGATGCCACGGGGTCGCAGCTTGGAGCCGTGGCGGTGATGACGGTTGGCGTGATTTACCTCCTCTCGTTCATCAAGCAGATAAAATATTAAGATTAAGCAAACAATAAAATAATAGAAAATGAGAAAGATTATCGGATTGGGAGAGGTTCTCTACGACGTTCTCCCGGAGGGCGCGAAACTCGGTGGCGCCCCAGCCAACTTCGCTTATCATGCCAGTCAGTTTGGCTTTCAGGCCATGGCGGTGAGCGCTGTGGGCAACGATGTGCTTGGCGACCACGCCTTGGCCACATTCGATGAGAATGGCCTGAAATACATCATTCCGCGTGTTGGTTATCCCACTGGGACAGTCAACGTCTCGCTCGACAGCGAGGGCGTGCCAACCTATACTTTCACGCCCAATGTGGCTTGGGATCACATCCCCTTCACGCCTGAGATGGCAGATGCGGCAAAGGATGCCTTGGCCGTCTGCTTCGGATCGTTGGCGCAGCGCAGCGAGGAATCGAAGACCACCATCATGAGCTTCCTTGACGCCACGCCAAAGGACTGCCTGAAGATTTTCGACATCAACCTTCGCGGCAACTTCTACGACAAGGAAACAATACAAAACGGCATTCGCCATTGCGACATCTTGAAGATCAATGATGAGGAGCTCGTCGTCTTGGGTCGTATCTTCGGTTATCCCGGACTTGACATTGAGGAGAAGTGCCGCGTAATCTTGCGTCGCTACAATTTGCGCATGATAGTGCTCACTTGTGGCACCAACGGCAGTTACGTCTTCGCCCCACACGACTTCAAGAGCTTCCAGCCCACACCGAAAGTGACGGTTGCCGACACGGTCGGAGCTGGCGACTCGTTCACAGGCTCGTTCGTGGCGTCGCTTCTCGCTGGCAAGTCCATAGAGGAGGCGCATGAGCTGGCTGTCAAGGTCAGCGCTTATGTATGCACGCAGAAGGGTGCCATGCCTAAGTTGCCAGCCGAACTCACAAAGAAATAACATTCTTGCGGCGAATAGATTTCGCCCTTGCGACGTTTGCCCACGTACGCGATCCATACGGTCTGCGTGCGTGGGCAAACTGTTTTAATGCTGCAAGAGCGACTTGATTTCTTCCTCTGACAGTCCTGTGTACTTTGCGACAACGCCTATTGGCATGTTGTCTTCAATCATGTTGCGAGCCGTTGCCAAAGCGTTAGCTTTCTCGCCTTCCGCCTTTGCTCGTTCGCCTTCCGCCTTTGCTCGTTCGGCATCCGCCTTTGCGCGCTCGGCATCCGCCTTTGCGCGCTCAGCTTCGGCTTGTGCTTCGCGCAGCTTCGTCTGCACCTCGTCAACCTTGTCGAGGGCCTGCTGCAGGTTCTTGTTGGCTCGTTCCACGGCTCCCACCAATGTGCGCTCCGTGCTCACGGCATCCCAGAAATGCTCGTAGCCTGCCATCTGCGCGTCGGTGAAGGCCGACTCTTTCACTATGTCGAGGGCCTTGCACGTGTCGGGGTTCTCAAGAAGCTCGGCTGGTGCCTGGCGGGTCTTCTCGTCAATCTCCGTGAGGTATCGCAGCCATAGCACCATCATCTTCTTGTCGTGGAAGGAGTGTGGCTTGAATTTCGGCAACTCTATGAAGATGAGGTGCATCTCGTCGATGGTCTGGTCGGGATTCTTGATGTCCATCACGCCATAGTCGTGATAGTAGTCCTCGGTGTCGTCGCGGAACGTGTCGTTGACAAGGTTCAGTGAGTATACTGGCTGTATGTCCTCATAGTGTCCGCCCTTGTCCAGTTGCCGCGAATAGGCTTTCGTGGCGTTGAGCAGCACTCGCTTCATGAAAGCGGGTGTCCATATCATCTGCATTTCCACGAGAAATTGGCGTCCTCGCGTGTCGCGGCAGCGCACGTCGACGATGGTGTCCTTCTTCAATGGGTGGTCGGGTATGAGCTCCGGTTCGAGGTATTCAATCCATTCCACTTGCCCATTGTCTGGAAGTGGGAGCATGGCGTTGAGAAAACTTATCATGAGCTCCTTGTGCTCACCAAAGACCTTCTTGAACGTGAGGTCTGCCTTCGGGTCGAGATATATAGCCATAGCCTACTTGTTTTTAATCTGTTGCGGACACAATCCGTATGTGGCAAAGTTATTAAGAATATTTGATACGCGTGATATTTGTCCGTGAAAAACAACGTGTCATCGTCGATTTTTCATAACTTTGCATTTCACCTACAAATAACTTTTAACATGGAAAATCACTATAACAAGTTTACGGCAAGGGCCAGCAAGGCGCTGTTCTTGTCGGCTATCGGAGTGGCCCTTCTCGTGCCGTCGCAAATGTCGGCAGGCGTTTCCGTTGTGCCGGTTGAGGCGCGGGCGGTAAGTCAGCAAGGGCAGGGCATCACGGTCTTCTCCAACCGTGACGCGCAATATCGCATCCCGGCAATAGTGGAATGCAAGTCGGGCAAGCTCATTGCCTTCACCGACCATCGTTACGACGACAGGGACATTGGCGGCGGTCGCCATCTTGACATCGTGATGAAGACAAGTGCCGACAAGGGCAAGACCTGGAGCGGCGTGGAGCAGATAGTGGCAAAGGGCGGCAGTGGCGTGGCCACCGACTTCAACTGCGCCCATGGCGACGCCGCCACGGTGGTAGACAGGAAGACGGGCAGGATATTGCTGATGTGCGCCTCTGGCGGAATAGGCTATTGGGAGTCGTCTCGCGAGAACCCTCTCATGATGGGAAGATATTATAGCGACGACGAAGGCAAGACATGGAAAGGCGAGGAAGTGACCAAGCAAATCTATGCCCTGATGCCAGAAGTGGGGTCGGCATTCTTTACCAGTGGCAGGATATGCCAAAGCAAGCAAATCAAGGTGGGCAAGTATTATCGTGTGTATACCGTGTTGGCTACCCACGAGGGCAACAGGATATTGTATAGCGACGACTTCGGGCAGACGTGGGCAGTGCTGGGCAAGAACGTGGCTGAGGCTGCTCCCCGTGGCGACGAGGCCAAGATAGAGGAGCTGCCTAATGGCAACGTGTTGCTTAGCAGCCGCGTGATGGGCGGAAGGCTTTTCAACATTTATACTTACGAGAACAAGAAATCGGCTACGGGTTCTTGGGGCAAGGTGGCGATGTCTGGTGCAGCCAATCATGGCGTGACGGCCAAGGGCAACGCTTGCAATGGCGAGGTGCTCTTGGTGGACGCGAAGAAGGACGGCAAGAAGGTGAAGTTGCTGCTCCAGAGCGTGCCTTGCGGACCAGAGCGAACCCATGTGGGCATTTATTACAAGGCATTGGAGTCTCCGTCAGACTATGCCACGCCTGAGGCCATAGCCAAGAATTGGGAGGGCAGCTATCAGGTCAGCGACACTACGTCGGCTTACTCCACCATGGTGCAAGGCAAGGACGGCAGCGTCTTCTTCCTCTTGGAGGAAAACGCATTCCGTCATCCGGAGACCGAGCCCGATGATTATTACGACATCAGGTTCGTCAAGTTGAACATTGGGCAAATAACGAATGGCAAATACGAATGATGAGTGAAAGTGACAATCAAGGACTAATGACTTGGCTTGAAAGGTTGTTTCATGTAAGGACATGGGCGGTGTTGGCTTTGTCTATGCTTGCCATGGCCTCCATCGGCGCGTCGGCATCCGGCAAGAAGGCGGCGCGGAAAATCAAGGTGGCTTGCGTGGGCAACAGCATCACCTACGGCACGGGCATCAAGGACAGGGAGCATTTCTCCTATCCCGTACAACTTCAGAAGATGCTGGGCGACAAGTACGAAGTTGCCAACTTCGGCAAGCCTGGTGCCACACTGCTGAACCATGGGCATCGCCCGTATATGCGGCAGGAAGAGTTTAGGCAGGCCATGGCCTTCAAGGGCGACATCGCCGTCATCCACTTGGGCATCAACGACACGGACCCACGCAACTGGCCAAACTATCGTGATGAGTTCGTGAGAGACTATCTCTCCTTGATGGACTCCCTGCGCTCCGCCAACCCGAAGGTGCGCTTTATCTTGGCTTGCATGACGCCTATCGCCGACCGCCATCCAAGGTTCATCTCTGGCACCAAGTGTTGGCACGACGAGATACAGGAGGCCATCAAGACCGTGGCACGTGTAAGCGGGGCGGAGCTGATTGATTTCCACGCCCCTCTATATCCTTATCCTAACCTGTTGCCCGATGCCATACACCCTAACCCTGAGGGGGCTGGCATCTTGGCAAAGACGGTGTATGGAGGCATCACGGGCGACTATGGAGGGTTGAAGTTGCCGTGTGTATATACCGACAACATGGTGTTGCAGCGCGATACGCCTCTCGACATCCACGGCACTGCCAACACGGGAGACAAGGTGACGGTGAGCATAGCCGGGCAAAAGTTGACGGCTGTGGCCAACAACCGTGGCGAATGGAGCGTCAAGCTGCAACCTTTGGCAGTGGGCACCGATTACACACTCACCATCCAAGCCGGCAAGCAAAAGAAGGTGTTTCGCCATGTGGCTGCAGGAGAGGTATGGCTATGCTCAGGGCAATCCAACATGGCGTTTCGCCTCGACCAAGCCGTGACGGGAAAGAGGGACATCGCGCGTGCCGATGACCCCGACTTGCGCCTCTTCGACATGAAGGGCAGATGGGAAACCTATGATGTGGCATGGCCTGCCTCATGCCTCGACTCGCTCAACCACTTGCAGTATTTCGAGAACACCACTTGGAAGCCCTGCACTCCCGAGACTGCCGCCCGCTTCTCCGCCATAGCCTATTATTATGGCAAGATGCTCAGGGATAGCTTGAAGGTGCCTGTGGGATTGATATGCAACGCCATAGGCGGAGCACCAACTGAATCGTGGATAGACCGGAACACCTTGGAAACGCGGTTCCCAGCCATCTTGAAAGACTGGTTGTACAACGACTTCATCCAACCTTGGGTCAGGGAAAGGGCGGCAAAGAACCTCGCCAACGACACTACCCACTTGGGTCGCCATCCCTATGAGCCTTGCTATCTTTACGAGAGTGGCATCCTTCCATTGCGGCAATATCCCATCAAGGGCGTGATATGGTATCAAGGCGAGTCCAACGCGCACAACATGGAGGCTCACGAGCAGTTGTTCCACCTGTTGGTTGACAGCTGGCGTCACAACTGGAAGAATCCGCGAATGCCATTCTACTTTGTGCAGTTGTCGAGCCTTAGCCGTCCGTCGTGGACTTGGTTCAGGGACAGCCAGCTACGGTTGATGAAATCCATACCTTATACGGGCATGGCGGTGTCGTCAGACTATGGCGACTCCCTCAACGTGCATCCTGTCAACAAGCAACCCGTTGGCGAGCGATTGGCGCGCTGGGCCTTGAACAAGACTTATGGTCATGCCGTGACCCCGTCGGGTCCAATCTTCGAAAGCGTGGCGAGGGAAGGCGATGCGTTGGTCGTGTCGTTCGCCTATGGCGATGGACTTCGCACCTCCGACGGCAAGTCGCCGTCGTGCTTCGAGATTGCCGAGGAAGACGGTCTCTTTTATCCCGCTCAGGTGAAGATAGATGGCGACAAGGTTAGGCTCACTTGCCCCGAATTGAAGTCGCCGCGATATGTGAGATACGCTTGGCAACCATTCACCAGGGCCAACTTGGTAAACAAGGACGGCTTGCCAGCATCCACGTTTCGTGGGGAAGTGAAAGATTGACGCCCCTGCAAGCCATACTAAACAAACAACGCAAAAGCCGCACGCTCGTAAATCGGGCGTGCGGCTTTTGCGTTATGTTTATATGATGTCTGTTACTTCGTTGGCATGATGACGAAATGGAATGTCATGTCACCGAAAGGTATGCGGTATTTCTCCAATGGCAGGTCGCCCCAGCTGTTGGTTCCGCCCAAGCCCTGCTGCGTGAGGTCGAGGGTCAGTTCCGTGAACTTGCTCTTGGGCACCTCAGGAGAGTGGCGCTGGTGCTTCTCCATGCCCTCGTCGAGGTCGGCGATGTTGTAGTGGAGTGCGCAAGCGTACATCCAAGAGTTGACAGGCTGGATGCTCATGCCAACGCCCTCGGCGTTGTCTTGCTTCCACCAGCGAATGTCGCTCTTCGTGCCACACTCTTGTGGGCGCATGTATGGGAAGTATTGTTGGTCAGCGGTGAGACTGTACAGGCCAATGCGCTCAGAGAGCTTTCGGTCGCTGTAGTTCTCTATCGGTCCACGACCGTACCACTGGCTCTTGTCCATGTTGTAAGGCAAGTCCATCACCATGCCGAAGCGCAACAGGTTCGGGGCCTTGGCGTCTGGCGTGGCCTTTGTCATGGCTTGCTCCACGTCGATCGTTCCGTCGCCGTAGACCTCGTAAGTGAGGCGCAGCTTGGCGTTCACCTCAGGCATGTCGTAGTTGGCGGTCACGATGGCTGCCGTACCCTTGCTTTCCTTGTTCTTCTCCACGGAGATGCCTGTGAGTGTCATCTTCGGGTTGTGCCAAACGGCGAGGCGTTGCTGCAATCCAGCACCCATGTCGTTGTCGGTCACGGCGCGCCAGAAGTTAGGCTTCAGCGTGCCACCCTCGCCAAGCATGTTCTTGCCGTCTACGGTATACTGGCAGAGGAGTCCAGTAGTCTTGTCGAAGGCTACTGTTGCCTTGGCTGAGGCGATGGTGATTGTCGGGTCGTTCTTCTTGTTTTGAATCTTCACCTTTTCCGTACTGAAGTTCTCCACGTAGTTCACAGGCGTGGCCTCGTTGAGCGCAATCTGCTCGTAAGCCACGGTCTGTCCCTCGGCGATGAGCGGCTCGGCACTCTTGGTCTTGAAGTCGATGTTGAGCATCACCTCTCCATCGCCAGGGCCAGGGATGTTGATAGGCAATGTGACGTTGGCGGTTTGCTGTGGCGCCACGTCCAGCTTGTCCACGGTGCCGCTTTGCACGCTCTTGCCGTCCTTCAGCAATGACCATTCCATGCGGTAGTTGCTCAGGTCGCGGAAGAAGTTCTCGTTGTGCACGGCTATCGTGCCTTGTGCGAGGTCAACAGGTTTCACCCAGATGTTCTGGTATTGATAAGCCACCTCGTAGGCGTGAGGGTTGAGCTGGCGGTCCGGGCCGATGATGCCGTTGCAGTTGAAGTTGTTGTCAGACGCGTCAATCTTGTTGTAGTCGCCACCGTAAGTGTAGAGAGGTGTCATGCCACCCGTTCCGGGCTCGTATTTCGCGCTAATGGCATCATAGTCTGCCACGGTGCGCGAGGCCTTGAAGTCGGGTTTGCGGTGCAGTGCCTGGTCCACGAAGTCCCAGTCGTATCCGCCTTGGAACTTAGGATACTTGCGTATGAGCTCCCAATACTCGGCGAGGTTGCCGCCAGAGTTTCCCATGGTGTGGTTGTACTCACACTGTATGAGCGGCATGGTCTTTGAGGCGTCCTTGCTGTATTTCTCGCAATCCTGCACGGTGTAATACATTGGGCAGAAGATGTCGGAGTCGTGTGGGCCCTGCCAGATGCCGCGCTCATATTGCACGGGGCGTGAGGTGTCGAGCTTCTTTATCCAGTTGTATGCGGCGAGGAAGTTATTGCTGTTGTCAGTCTCGTTGCCAAGGCTCCACACGATGATGGACGGATGGTTGAACTGCATTTCCACGTTGTGCTGGTTGCGCTGCAAAATCTGTTTAGCGAACTCCGGTTGCGCCACTGGCGTTGACTGGTCATTGCTGTATTGGAAGGCATGGCTCTCCTGGTTGGCCTCTGCCGTGACATATAGGCCGTATTGGTCGCACAGGTCATACCATCGTGGGTCATCGGGATAGTGGCACGTGCGCACGGCGTTGATGTTGAGGCGCTTCATGATCTTGATGTCCTGAATCATGCGGTCCACAGTCACCACGTAGCCACCGTCGGGATCCATCTCGTGGCGGTCGGCACCCTTTATGAGCACAGGCTGGCCATTGACGAGCAGCTGGGCGTTCTTGATTTCCACCTTGCGGAAGCCCACCTTTTGCGGAATCACCTCCACGACGTTGCCCTTGCGGTCTTTCACCACAGCCTCAAGCGTGAAGAGATAAGGCGTCTCCGCCGTCCACTTCTTCACGTTGCGCACCATGAAGCGCACGGTGGCCTCCTCGCGTCCGCGGAAGTCGGCGTTTTGCTTTCCCACCACGTTGCCGTTGGCGTTGAGCAGGCGGAACTCCACGATGGGATGTCCCTTGACCCATGCGTCCACGAGCAGCTCGCCGTCCTTGTAGTCGTTTTCAAGGTCGGGCGTGACGCGGATGTTCTCCATCTGCACGTTGGTGTCCTTGGCGTAGAGATAGCATTGGCGTGCCACGCCTGAGAGACGCCAGAAGTCCTGGTCCTCGCTCATGGAGCCGTCGCACCAGCGGAAAGTCTGGAAGGCGATGAGGTTCTTGCCAGGGTGGAGATACTTGGTGATGTCAAACTCCGCGGCTACCTTCGAGTCCTCGGTGTAGCCCACGTACTTGCCGTTGACGAACAGGTACATATTTGAAGTCACGCTTCCGAAGTGGGCTATGACCTGCTTGCCATCCCATGATGCCGGCAAGTCGATGACGCGGCGATACGAGCCCACGTGGTTGTCTTTCACCGGCACGCTTGTCTTCGTGGCGTTCTCGGGTGCGTACTCTGGTTTCCATCCGCCGTACACGCTGCCCTTGTACTGGTATCTCCACGCGAAGCCCACGTTGACGTATGTGGGGTCGCCATAGCCGTTGAGCTCCCAGTTGCCAGGCACGTTCATCGTCTTCCACGACGAGTCGTCGAGGTCAACCTTGTAGAAGTCTTGTGGACGCTCGTTGGCGTTTCTCACCCAGTTGAACTTCCACGGGCCTTCGAGCGAGAGGTACCTGGACGATTTCTCCATGTCGCCGCTCCTTGCCTCTTCCTCGTTGGCGTAGGCGAAGAAGTTGGTGTGCAGGCGATAGCGGTTCACCTCATTCACTTGCAAGTCGTGCCACTCTGTCCATGTGGGCATTGGCTCGACCTTGGCCTTGACCTTCACGGTGGCCGCGCCCCCAATGCCTGGCACAGACAGCATGGCCGCCGTGGCGATGAGGAACAAAATATTACCTTTGCGTTGCTTCATAAAAATTATAGTTTAATTGTTTAGTTTTCCTTACAAAGATATGAAAAAAAAGCCATAGTGGTTTTAGTGAGCTTGTTTTTTTAAGTGATATTAAGGGTTGCGTGACAAATGTGTGGTTAAAAGCGTCAAACTTGAAAAATAGCGGTGGTAAGTTGGGGAAAAGCATTAATTTTGCAGTGGTAAAAACAAATTGTATCATGGATAAAGAAAACCCGTTTGTCATACAATACCCCGACCTGATGCAGGGCAAGAAAATAATGTACAACCACGGCTTCAGTTCTTCCGCTGCCTCTGGCACGGTGAAGCTCATCCGCCAGACCTTCCCCAACGCCGAGGTGGTGGCTTTCGACATACCCCTCCATCCGGAAGAAGGCCTCTCGCTGTTGAGGGAGAAGGCCGCTGAGGAAAAGCCCGACCTCATCATCGGCACGTCGATGGGAGGCATGTACACCGAGATGCTTTACGGCTTCGACCGCATCTGCGTGAATCCCGCCTTTGAGATGGCCAAGACCATGAAAGAGCATGGCATGACCGGAAAGCAGGCATGGCAGAACCCGAGGCAAGACGGCGAGACGGAGTTCATGGTGACCAAAGCCTTGGAGAAAGAATACAAGGACGTGACCGACAAGTGCTTCACCGCCCTTGACGCGATGACGCAAGAAGAGAAGGCGAAGGAGCAGAGCAGGGTGTGGGGACTGTTTGGTGACGAGGACAACCTCGTGGACACTTGGGACCTCTTCCGTTCCCATTACACCCAGGCCGCCCATTTCCATGGCGCCCATCGCATGGACGACAAGAGCTTCATCGGCGGAGTGGTGCCCGTGATTCGCTGGATTGACGACCGCCAGGAAGGTCGTGAGCGACAGATAGTGTATATCGACAGCAGCTGCCTTGCCGACGACTACGGCAAGCCACGCGCGAGCTTGCAGAAGGCCTTTCGCAAGCTGATAGAGAAATACCAAGTCTACATCGTGGAGCCATCGCCGACCAACGAGCATGACAGCTTTGCCGCAAACGCCTCGTGGATAGAGAAATACCTCTCCACGCCAGCTCACGACCACGTGGTCTACGCCAACCAGAAGCAGTTGCTCTACGGCGACTTCTTCATAGACATGCACCCTGCCGACAATCTCCTTGCCACGGCTATACAGCTTGGCAGCGACGAGTTTAAGACTTGGGAGGAAGTGATAACCTATTTCAGCAGGATTTGACGCAGGCTCGCCATGAGTACCAGGAAAATGCCACGCCTTGGTACTCGCAGTACCACGCTTTGGTACTCGCGCTACCACGGTGTGGTATTGACTGTACCACGGTGTGGTATTCACAGTACCACGGCGTGGTACTGTCACGATTGCCCTGGCGCAATCTTTTTGAGAGGATTGAAGATTATATTGCGGATAATTTTGTAATTTTGTGGCATAATCAAGACAAGGTTTGCTTATGGCACGAAGGGAAGAATGGCACGATGACTATTGGCTGTTGCTCATACAGCTTTACCTCAAGCAGCCGCAGGGCGTGAAACGCCTCTACAGCCGCGCGCTCGTCGACGTGGCGATGGAGCTGCATATCCATCCGGCTCAAATACATCGCCGCTTGTTCAAGCTGCGCCAGATAGACACGCCCCGCCTGCAACGGCTGTGGGACGAATATGCCGGCAGTCCGGGCAAGTTGCGGCGCGTCATCTCGCTGCTGAGGCAGATGAGCGGCTTTGGCAACGCGCGGGCCTTCTACGCGGGCGTGGAGGTGAGCGGCTCGTGGGAGCGCGACTTCATGCCCATCGGCATCGGCACGCTGACCCCAGTGAAACTCATCATGATCCTTGACCTCTATTTCCGCCTCACGCCAATCACGATGGCTGAGGACACGCCAGAGGTGAAAGACCTCGCCAAGCTCATACGTGAGACGCCACGGCAAGTGGTGGAGGTGATGGACGTGTTCCTGGTCTGCGACCCTTATATCAGCCAATACACATCCACCGACTCGCCCCTGCTTGCCTCGTGCGCCGACGTTTGGAAACGATTTGGCACTGAGGACCCGGAGGTGCTGTCCACGCAAGCCGCACAACTTACAGACTATTTCAAATAAATGGCACAGAAACTCATACAAACCCAGACCCAGCAACAGGTTCAGCAGCAGCGGCTCTCGCAGCAGCAACTGTTGCAGGTGAAGCTCTTGGAGATGCCTCTTGCCGAACTGGAGCAGAGCGTCAGCGCCGAGCTTGACGACAACCCCGCCTTGGAGGAGAAGCGTGATGACGACGCGCCGGAGCTTGACAACGTTGGCGGTGAGGACACGGGCGACACCGACGGCGACTCTTATGAGGACAAGACCGAGCGCGAGGAGCGTGAGGAAGCCCTCGACAACGCGCTGGAAAACCTGGGCAGCGACGACGAGATGCCGGAGCCTACGCGCGGAGGCTCGCAAGCCGACCCCGATGCCGACTACGAGGAGACCGTGTGGGGAGACACCACGTCGTTTTACGACAAGCTGAAGGAGCAAATGGGCGAGACCGAGCTCACCGAGCAGCAACGGCAGATCATGGAATATCTCATAGGCTCGCTCGATGGCGACGGGTTGTTGAGGAAGAGCCTTGACGACATCGACGATGAACTGGCGATATACCAAGGCATAGACGTGCCGGTGGAGGAGATTGCCAAGGTGCTGCGCATATTGCAATCGTTTGACCCAGCGGGCATCGGCGCGCGCTCCCTGCAAGAGTGCCTCTCGTTGCAAATAGCCCGAAGGCCCGAGAGCAAGCTCAAGGACATGATGAAAGAGGTCATAGCGCACCATTTCGACGACTTCATAAAGAAGCATTGGGACAAGATAGCGCAATCGATGGGTCTCACCGATGACCAAGCCTCCATCGTGCACGACGAGATAAGAAAGCTGAACCCAAAGCCTGGCGCGGCGCTTGGCGAGACGGAAGGCAGGAGCCTTCAGCAGATAACGCCCGACTTCATCGTCGACACCGATGACGACGGCCACGTGACCTTCACCATCAACGACGGGCGCATACCCGACCTCAAGGTCTCGCCCTCGTTCACCGAGATGGTAGACACCTACCGCACCAACAAGCAAAACATGAACCGCAAGGAGAAGGAGGCTTTGCTCTACGCCAAGGAGAAGGTGGACAAGGCGCAAGGCTACATAGAGGCGGTGAAGCAGCGGAGGCACACGCTCAACGTCACGATGAAGGCCATAATAGACTGGCAAAAGAAGTTTTTCCTGAATGGCGACGAGGCAGACCTCAAGCCCATGAAGCTGAAAGACATTGAAGAGAAGACGGGACTCGACAGCTCGACCATATCGCGCGTGAGCAACATGAAATACGCCCAGACGCGATGGGGCACGTTCCCGCTGCGTTTCTTCTTCACCGATGGCTACGTCACCAAGGACGGCGAGGAGATGTCGACACGCAAGTTGAAGTTGGCGCTGAAAGACCTCATTGCCCACGAGGACAAGAGCAAGCCCCTGAGCGACGACGTGCTTGCCAAGGAAATGAAGAAAATGGGCTATCCGCTCGCGAGGCGCACCGTGGCGAAATATCGTGAGCAACTGGGGTTGCCCGTGGCGAGGCTGCGTAGATGTTAACCTGTAAATTGATGATATGCGAGAAAAAGACATAATAATAGCGGCAAGGGCCGTGAGCATGGTGTTCACGCCGTTTTACCTGCCATTGGCAGGCCTGTTGGCGTTGTTCATCTTCAGCTACATGAGCCTCATGCCACTCTTCTATAAGACCCTGGTGCTGCTGACGGTGTATCTCTTCACCATCCTCCTGCCCACGCTCTTGATTCATGCCTACCGCAACTATCAAGGGTGGTCGCGCTGGCAACTGGGCAAGCGTGAGAGCCGCATGGTGCCTTATATCATCGCCATCCTCTGCTACACGCTGTGCTATTTCGTGATGAGCTATTTCCACGTGCCGCAGTTCATGGCAAACATCCTCATTGCGGCATTGCTCATACAGGTGGTTTGCGCCGTGGTCAACGTGTGGTGGAAGATTTCCACGCACACGGCGGCGATAGGCGGTTTCGAGGGCGCACTGGTGGCGTTCTCCATACTCTTCGCCTTCAACCCGCTATGGTGGTTTTGCGTCATCCTCGTCATTGCCGGTGGCGTGGGCACGAGCCGCATGATATTGAGGCAACACTCCTTGTCGCAAGTCGTCACCGGTTTCCTGTCGGGAACGGTGATAGGCTTTTGGGCGATAATTTAATGACAAATAACGAAAAACAAAGATTAACGATATAATATATAATAAACAGTATGAAGCCGTTAGTTAGTATTATCATGGGTTCCACAAGCGACCTTCCAGTGATGGAGAAAGCTTGCAAATGGCTTGAGGAACAGGAGATTCCCTTTGAGATGAACGCCCTTTCCGCCCACCGCACACCCGATGCCGTGGAGCAGTTTGCCAAAGGAGCCAAGGCTCGTGGCGTGAAGGTCATCATCGCCGGCGCTGGCATGGCTGCCGCCTTGCCAGGCGTGATAGCGGCGTCTACGCCACTGCCCGTCATTGGCGTGCCAATCAAGGGCATGCTCGATGGCTTGGATGCCATGCTCTCCATCATCCAGATGCCTCCTGGGATTCCAGTGGCTACGGTGGGAGTGAACGGAGCGCAAAACGCGGCTATCCTCGCCGCCGAGATGATGGCTTTGGGCGATGAGGCCATTGCCAAGAAGGTGGATGCATGGAAAGCCGGACTGGGCAAGAAGATAGAAAAGGCCAACGCCGACTTGGCTTCCATAAAGGACTATAAATTCAAGTGCTGAATGGACTTGTTCAATTATCACCGTCGTGAGTCCTCGGTGGTGCATATCGGCGCCTTGGACATGGGTGGCGACAACCCCGTGCGCATACAGTCGATGACGACCACGAGCACCGATGACACCGAGGGCAGCGTTGCCCAGGCGGAGCGAATCATCAAGGCTGGCGGAGAACTCGTGAGGCTGACGACACAAGGCGTGAAAGAGGCGGAGAACCTGAAGAACATCAACGCCGGCATACGGCGCGACGGCTTCTCCACGCCCCTCGTGGCCGACGTGCATTTCAACCCTCGCGTGGCCGACGTGGCTGCGCTGTATGCCGAGAAGGTGCGTATCAACCCGGGCAACTACGTGGACCCGGCACGCAAGTTCGTGAAACACGACTACACCGATGAGGAGTATGCCAATGAGCTGAAAAAGATAGAAGACCGGTTGGTGCCCTTCCTCGACATCTGCAAGGAGAACCACACCGCCATCCGCATAGGCGTGAACCATGGCTCGCTGTCGGACCGCATACGCAACCGCTATGGCGACACGCCAGAGGGAATAGTGGAGAGCTGCATGGAGTTTTTGCGCATTTGCAAGAAGCACGACTTCCACAACGTGGTAATCTCCATCAAGTCGAGCAACACCGTGGTGATGGTGCGCTCGGTGCGCCTGCTGGTTGACACCATGGACAAGGAAGACATGCACTATCCCCTGCACCTTGGCGTGACAGAGGCTGGCGAAGGCGAGGACGGGCGCATAAAGAGTGCCGTGGGCATAGGCGCGCTCCTTGCCGACGGCATTGGCGACACCATACGCGTGTCGCTGACCGAGGAGCCGGAGGCGGAGATTCCCGTGGCGCGCCACTTGGTGGACTATATCAACCGCAAGGCCGGTCACCAGCTCATTCCCGCCGAGGCTTACGCCGGCTTCAACTGGCTCAGGCCTGAGCGGAGGGTCACCAAGGCGGTGGAAAACATTGGCGGCGACAACGTGCCCGTGGTGATGGTGAGCGAGAATGGCGACAAGGCTGCCAACGATGACGCATCGTCGAAGGCCGATTACATATACGTTGGCTCCAATCTTCCGAAGGAGAGGAAGGAAGGCAAGAGATACGTGGTGGACTATCAGCTCTACGTGCAAGCTGACGACAAGTCGCAACTGTATCCCATCTTCCCCGTTACCGCCATGCCGTTTATCAGCATGGTGCAGGCGAAGTTGAAGTTCTTGGTGTTGCAGTTTGGCACTCCGTCTGACGAGTATCTCGCTTGCTTGAAGACGCATCCGGAGATAGTGGTCGTCTGCGTGAGCAACCACCAAAACAGGCTTGGATCCCAGCGCGCGCTGGTTCATGAGATGATGATAGCCGGCGTGCAGAACCCCGTGGTCTTCGCGCAAATGTATCGTTTGAACGACACCGAGGAGTTTCAGCTTGAGTCGGCAGCCGACATGGGCGCGCTGATGATTGACGGACTTTGCGACGGAATATGGCTCATGAACGATGGCAACATCTCCACATCGGCGATAGAGGGCACGGCTTTCGGCATATTGCAGGCCGGCAGGTTGCGCACGTCGAAGACCGAGTATATCAGTTGCCCGGGCTGTGGTCGCACGCTTTACGACTTGCGCGACACCATCAAGCGCATACACGAGGCCACCAAGGACATGAAGGGCTTGAAGATAGGCATCATGGGGTGCATCGTCAACGGCCCTGGCGAGATGGCTGACGCCGACTATGGTTATGTGGGCGCTGGCCCCGGAAAAATATCGCTCTATAAGGGGAAGGATTGCGTGGAGCACAACATCCCCGAGGACGAGGCCGTGGACCATCTGCTGAGGCTCATAAAGGCCGACAGGCCCGAAGCCGTAGGCAAACAGTAAATCACCCTTGAGATGACAAAACTTGTATATTGCATATTCTATGGCATCAGCACCTTGCCTTTCAAGGTGCTGTATGCCATTTCAGACTTGCTCATGCCATTGCTTTATTATATAATAAGGTATAGGCGTGGCATCGTGAGGCAAAACCTTGTCACTTCTTTCCCCGAGAAGTCTACACGCGAGGTGGTGGCCATAGAGAAAGAGTTTTATCATTGGTTTTGCGACTATTTCCTTGAGTCGATAAAGCTGTTGAGCATCAGCGACAAGGAACTGAACCGAAGGTTTCACATAAAGAACCCCGAGGTTCATGAGCAATGGTATCTCAAAGGCAGGAACACCGCCGGATTCCTTGGCCATTATTGCAACTGGGAGTGGCTCTCGCGCGTGGGCAAGGACATGAATCAGGAGCGCCGCGTGTGTCTCATCTACGACCCGTTGCACAGCAAGGCAATCGACTATTTGTTTTTTCGCCTTCGCTCTTACGCGCCAACAGGCGTGCCAACGCCAAAGAAGGACATATTGAGGCAACTCGTGACGTGGAGGCGAGAGGGCAGGTACAGCCTTTCCGGCTACATTGCCGACCAATCGCCCAAGTGGGAGAACATTCACCTGTGGTTGCCATTCCTCAACCACCCACAGACACCGGTGTTCACAGGCGCCGAGCGCATATCGCGCAAGATGAACGATGCCATTTATTACGTGAAGATGACGCGTCCACGACGTGGATATTACGACGTGGAGTACGTGCCAATCACCGACGACCCGGCGAGCCTGCCCGAGGGCGAGGTGACGCGCCGCTTCTTCAAGATGCTGGAACAGTCCATTCAAGAGGCTCCGGCTTATTATCTTTGGACCCACAACAGGTGGAAGCGCACCAAGGAAGAGTTTGACCGCCTTTACACGGTTGTCAACGGCAAGGTGAAAAGACGCACAAACCAATAATACAATGAAAGCGATGTGGATGATGATATTCCTCGTGTTGCCCGTCATAGGCCTTTCCTACGCGCTGTGGCACATTTGGCAACTCTTGCCTTTTGCCAATCCATGGCGATGGGCGGCTGTGGCGGTGGCGCTGCTGTTTTTCCTGTCCATGTTTCTTGGCTTTTCGGGAGCGATAGAGAAAATGCCGCTTGACATGGCAACGGTGGCTTACGAGATAGGCAACTCCATGATTTTCATCCTGCTATATCTCGTGCTGCTCTTCGTCGTGCTCGACCTGGGGCGACTCGCGCGTCTCGTGCCGCGATCGTGGTTGTTCAGCAACGGCCATACGGCAGTGGGGATAATCGTTTTCATGGTTGCCGTGTTCGTTTATGGCAACATTCATTATTATGACAAGACGAGGGTGCCCATTGAGATAAAGACCAATAAGGACATAGGCAAGAAGCGCTTGAAGATAGTGCTTCTCAGCGACCTTCACCTTGGCTATCACAACCGCCGCGCAGAGTTCCACAAATGGGTAGACCGCATCAATGCCGAACATGCCGACCTCATACTCATTGGTGGCGACATAATAGACATCAGCGTGCGTCCGCTCGTTGAGGAACGTGTGGCGGAGGAGTTCCATCGCTTGAACGCGCCTGTCTACGCTTGCCTTGGCAACCACGAGTATTATAGCGGTGAGCCCAAGGCGCAACGCTTCTACAAGGACGCCGGGATAACGCTGCTTCGCGACAGCGTGGCAACGGCTTGTGGCATAAGCGTCATTGGCCGCGATGACCGCACCAACCAGCATCGTCGCCCCTTGTCGGAGCTTATGCGTGGAGTGGACAGGAAAAACACTTTTACCATTCTTCTCGACCACCAGCCTTACCATTTGGAGGAGGCGGAGAAAAACGGCATCGACTTCCAGTTCAGCGGCCATACCCATCATGGGCAGGTATGGCCAGCGTCGTGGGTCACCGATGCCATCTATGAGGACGCTTTCGGTCCGTTGCGTAAAGGCGCGACACAATATTATGTAAGCTCAGGCATGGGCATCTGGGGCGGCAAGTTCCGCATAGGCACACGCTCGGAATATGTCGTGCTGACAATCACGGGCCGAGGATAAATGGCATAGGATTTAAAAAACATAGCGGAAGCCAAAAGGCCTCCGCTACGGAAAACTATAGATAGAATACCTGTAATGGACTATTTCTCGAAGATGCTGATGGCGTAGCCACCACCAGCACCTGCTTTCAACTTGAGCACCGACTTGCTGTTGACCGCGCGCCTTGTGATGGTGTACGACTGCTGGTTGGCCTTATAGCTGGCGTCCTTGCCGTCGGCATAGATAGTGGCTACATACTTCTTTCCAGGTGTGAGGAAGTCGAGCTTGAGGCTTGACAGGTGTGGTGTCTCGCCAACGGTGCATCCAACAAACCAGTTGCCGGAATTTTTTGCCTTGCGGGCTATGGTAACGTATTGTCCGGGCTCTGCCTCAAGGTAGCGGCTCTCATCCCAATCTATTGCCACGTCCTTGATAAATTGGAAAGCGTCAGCATACTTCTCGTAGTTTTCTGGAAGGTCGGCAGCCATCTGAAGAGGACTGTACATCGTCACGTACAGTGCCAACTGGCGAGCCAGGGTGGAATTGATGTGATGATGCTTGTTGGGGTCAATCTTGTGCATGTCGCCTTCCAATATGCCAGGAGTGTAGTCCATTGGCCCGCCTTGCAGACGGGTAAACGGCAACACCGTGGTGTGGAAGGCCTTGTTGCCGGCAAACGACTCATACTCCGTGCCGCGCGCCGACTCGTTGCCAATCAGGTTGGGATAAGTGCGGCAAAGGCCCGTGGGTCGAGTGGCTTCGTGGGCATTGACCATGATGTGGTGCTTGGCGGCTTCGGTCACGCAATAGAGATAATGGTTGTTGAGCCATTGGCCGTAGTGGTGCTCACCACGCGGAATGATATTGCCCACATACCCGCTCTTGACAGCGTTGTAACCATATTTGTCCATCAAGTCGTAAGCAGCCTCCAGATGACGCTCATAGTTGCGTATGGAGGCGGAAGTCTCATGGTGCATCATCAAGCGCACGCCCTTGGAGTGAGCGTAATCGTTGAGGCCCTTGATGTCGAAGTCGGGATAAGGGGTCAGGAAGTCGAAGACATAATCCTTGCTATGCCCGAACCAGTCTTCCCAGCCAATGTTCCAGCCCTCCACGAGAACTTGTGAAAAACCGTTCTTGGCGGCGAAGTCGATATATTTCTTCACGTTGGCGGTGTTGGCAGGGTGCTGGCCGTGAGGCTTGCACTTGCTGTAATCGGTAACGCCAAGCCTTACCGACGGGAAGTCGTAGGTGTAAGACCATTGCTTGCCACCGCCAATCATCTCCCACCACACGCCGATGTATTTCACAGGCTTAATCCATGACGTGTCAGTGTACTTGCATGGCTCGTTAAGGTTAAGAATCAAGCGTGAAGCCAGAATCTTGCGAGCGTCGTCCACCACCATGATGGTGCGCCAAGGCGTGGTGCATGGAGTTTGCATGTGGGCCATGTTGCCTTGGGCATCGGGCGTGAGCTGCGACTCGAACACCAGGTTCTTGTCGTCGAGATTCAGGTGCATGCAAGAGTAATCAACGAGTGCCGCCTCGTGGATGTTGATGTATATGCCATCGGCTGTCTTCATTTGCAAGGACGTTTGCACGCCAGTGGGTGAGAAGATGGTTTGCGAGGCATTGCTGCAAACCGCCTTGGGCAATAGGGCTCTTATCTCCGAGAGCTTCGACTCTGTGTAGTCGTACTCTTGTGTGTCGTAGTCGCCAGGAATCCACCACGCCTTGTGGTCGCCAGTCATGGCAAACTGGGTGTGCTCCGCCTTCACCACGAAATAGGGTAGGTATTTTTGCTGTGGAAACTCGTAGCGGAAGCCCACGCCGTCGTTGAAGACACGGAAGCGGAGGTTCATGAACCTGCCATTGCTTGGCTTCTCCATCTCCACGAGCATCTCGTTGTAGTGGTTGCGTATCTGTTTCTCCTCGCCCCAGACCGGTTTCCAAGTCTCGTCAAACGTAGACGTGGAGACCTTGTTGACGCGGAACTTGTCCATCAAGGAGTTTTCCTCGGCGAGTTCTATGCCGAGCGTGCTCGGCTTGATGACAGGCTTGCCCTTGTAGCTGACCTCATAGGTTGGCACTCCGTCGCCCGTGAGGGAGAACTTTACCATGATGTTGCCGTCGGGAGAACTCAATGTTTGCGCAGAGGTGGACAACGCGAAGAAAGAGAACAGCAACGTGAGTATGTTGTGCAATGCGTGTTTCATATATATAATGTCTTATTTGCTGAGTTTTATGATTTTGCATCCATGAGATGGTATGAGAGCCTCGATCTTGTCGGTCACGGTGCCCTCGTCGGCGTGTTTCCAGAGGTCACGGGCCTTCCATGAGCCTGTTAGACCAATCTTTGAAAGCTCGAGCGTGCGAGTGGCGGCAGATTGTTCGCGGTTGAACAATCCCACTACCCATGAGCCGTCTTTCATCTGCCCGTACCATATCTCTCCATCGGAGTTCCAAAGGTCACGCTTCAGTGGCTGCCCCACGAATCCGTCTTTTTGCAAGGCAAGCATCTCCTGGTTTTGGAAGAACGTGAGGTCATGGCCTGTGGGCATGTCGGTGACGGCTATCGGGCCTCCTGCCATGAGAGGCAAGGACACGGCGGACATCTTCTCGTCGTCGTTGTCGAAACTGCCTATGCGTATGAAGTCGCCATCGAGACGCACCTTCTCGCGTCCAGAAATCTTTGACCAATTGATGAATCCGTCGAAGGCGTTCTCGGAGTTGGGCCATCCACCGCGGAGCGTGCCGCGATTGTTGTCGGAGAAGCGATACCATGAGCCCTCCAACACGTCGGCGTCGATACGTATCATGTTGCCGGCATATTTCTCAATGATGGCATTGTTTTTCAGATGCGGCATGACGAGCGATACGTATATCCCGTATTTCTGAGCGTACTTGTTGATCCACCGCAGACCCTTGACGTAGCGCTCGCGTCCATATCCGCGGTCTATTTGGTCACTGTAGTTCATGCCGTCCTCGTACCATGAGAGGAAGTCGATGCGGATGAACTTCACTCCGAGGTCGGCGTAATGCTTGAAGAACCCCTCGAAAAACTGCTCCGCGCCAGGATGGTCGGTCACGACCCACCAGAATTGGTCGTTCTTGTTTGGATGCAGCACGTCGGTGTCTTTTGTCGGGTCATATCGCAAGCTGCTGACCTTGATGCCTTCGGTGCCTGGGATGATGGCGTCGGGATTGGAGTAGTGCAACCAAAACGGACTGTCGTATACGCCAAGTTTAAGGCCCTTGGCTTTCAGTTTGGCAATGATGGTCGTGAGCTCCACTTGGGATGAATTCTCGTCTTTCTCGGTATGGCTATAATGAGTCATGTAGCCATCCTCGCCAGTCATGCTCGCGAAGCCGTCGGTGACAAGCATGTCATACCCGTATGGCTTAAGGTTGGTTGCCACGTAGTCGATGGCCTTGTCCCAGTCGGCTTCCGTGAAGATGTTAGGATAAGAGCCGTCTTTCTCTTGTTGCCGAAGCGCGCCGTAGACGCTCCAGTATAATGGGGCGTAATCCATGCCTTCTTGCTTGGCCATGGGTGTTAGACCGACGGTCGGGTCTTCCTTGTCAACGGATAAGTCGCTGCTCACGTCCCACTCGTTGCTGTTGCAGCTTAGAAGAAGCGTGGCAAGTGCGAGACTATAAATATATTTCTTGATCATTTGAAAAGTCGTTTTGTTGTTTCGTTACTTCTTGTTTGTCGCGGTTATTCGCCAATGTACTCAGCCTTTATGGTGTGGTCTTTCATGTTGACGGTCAGCTTGTATTTTCCAGCCTTTGTCACATTCCACTGGTTGTCGGCGGCATTGCCATTGCCGTATACGACTTCCGACTTGGCAACGCCTTTCTCGTTGACGACTATTCCGTTCTCAGGGGCGTAGAACCAGTCCTTGTCATCTGTGCCGAAGCCTCCTTCGTTGGTTGCCATAAGCTTGAACGTGCCCTCGCTCAGTTTGCCACTGTAGGTGAACTCTTGTCCTTCGCCTTTGGTGAACGCGAGAGCTTCTCCGATGGCCCATCCGTTGCCAGCGCTTCCGAGGAGGTAAAGGGTCTCCGTGGCCCATGGGTCTTTGGCAGGAGCCACCGGGTCTGGCGTGCAGGACACAACATTGACTTTGAGGTTGGTGAGGTCGAACACTATCTTGTAGTTTCCAGCCTCGGTGACATTCCACTTGTTGTCGGCTCCGCCGATGGCCATGCCTTGCTTTGACACGCCCTCGTGGTTGAGTGTCACGTTTGCGTCTGGTGCCTGGATATAGTTGCTCCAGCCTGGTATGTTGGTCTGGTCGTAAGCCAACTTGAACTCGCCCACGTTGAGGTGTCCCTCATAGGTGAATTGCAGCGGATTGTCGGAAGTCTTCGCGAACTTTTTCGTTCCGTCGTTTATTCCCGCGTCAAGGTCGTCGCTGCTCCATCCCCACGGCGTGGCGCTGCCGATAAACGATAGCCATTCTGACGTGATGGGAGTGGGCGGCTCCTCACCTTCGTACACCGCGGATATTGTGCGTTCGCGCAGGTTGAGGCTGATGGTGTAGATGCCGGCCTCGGTCACTTTCCACTTGTTGTCGTCTCCGCCCTTGCGCACGTCTATATCGCTGCTGGCAACGCCTTTGGAGTTGATTTCCGTGCCCGACTCGGGAGCGTAGGCGAATGTGGCACCCCAATCGCCTTTTGACAAAGGAAACTTGAGCTCGCCAACGCTTAGCTTGCCATGATATGTGAAGACGTAGCTATTGTCGGGGTCTTTCGTGAGCTCCGTGGGGTCATCGATAGACCATCCCGCGGGCGTAGCGTCTCCAACCATGTAGAGATGGTCCACTTTCAGAGGAAGTTCCTCGGTGATGATGACTATGTCCTTGTCATCATTGCACGACTGGAATGCCATGGTAACCAACATGGAGAGCAAGGCAAACAGTCCATATTTAATAGTCTTTCTCATTTCAAAAAACTTAATTTACACATTATTATATTAATTGTCTTCGTATCCCGGGTTTTGCTTCAAATGCTTGTTGGCACCAAGGATGTCGGGATGGAATGGGAAGATAAGCGTGTGGTCATCGGCATCAGCGTCCTTGTCCCACCAAGCCTTCAAGAACTTGTCGAAGCGAATGAGGTCTATGCGTCGGCGTCCTTCGGCGAAGAACTCGCGCCCCCACTCGTTGAGCATTTCCCGCATGTCCAGTTTTGCTGAGCCTTCGGGAGCATAAAGCACAGTGCTCCAGTCTGACGAGGGGTAGTTGCGCTTTCTTACGGAATTGAGCAACTTGGCAGCTTCCTCCGTCTTGCCATCGCGCAACTTGCACTCGGCAAGGCTGTAGATTATCTCAGGCAAGCGTATCTCGCAGTAGTCTGCCTCCAGTTGGCCTTTCTCATTGTCGGAGTAAAGAGGATACTTGACGAACATCCATCCGGAGTTGTCATCGCCATTCTCCAGCTTGCTGCTCGACGTTGCCAACCATTTGTCGCCATCGGTAGCCCCGAACTTGCCAACGGCATCACGAATGTCGAGAGTGTATTTGCCGTTGTGGTCTTTCAGATATTGAGTGTTGCCATTCTCGTCTTTATAGGCAATCTTTCCATAGACGAAGAGTCCTTCGCGTTTGTTGTCGCCAAGGTTCTTGTACATTTTCAGACGTACGTCTGATGGATAATCCTTGAAGCGCGATATTGGCATGCCGAGCTCGAAGTTGTATTTCTCCCCATTTGGCTTATAACTTGGAGACGCGGAGTATTTGATGTTGTGGCTTCCCTCCTTGTTCTTGGTGTCGTTAAGCCAATCGCTTGCCTTTGACGGCACCGACCACCAATAAGTGTCGCCCTTATAATGCCAATGCGAATAGCCGGCTGAGCCCGGGAAGGCGAATATCACCTCGTCGCAAGTCTCGTTGTTCCAATCGAAGGCGGCATCCCAACGGTCTGCCACTTGATATGTGCCGTATTTGCCATCGATAATGTCTTGCGCATATTGTTCGCAATCGGCAAAATGATCCTCGCCGATATAGACCTTGGCATTGAGATACAAGCGCACTAAAAGTGCCGCTGCACCAGCCTGCGTCCATTGTCCCTCAAGGTTTTGGTTGCCGCCGAGAGAAGTCTTCTTTGTCAGGTTGGGGATTGCCGCCTTGAGCTCCGACTCGATGAAGTCGTAAATCTTGCGTGGCTCGACTTGCCCCTCTGAGTTCTTTGACAAGTCGTAATAGCTTACGCAAAGAGGCACGTTGCGAAACTCATCGAGCAATGTCAAGTAGAACCAGGCGCGCAAGACGCGGTTTTGAGCCTTGAGGTTGTTGAACTCAGCGTCTGAGAAGCCAAACTTGGAAGCCGAGAGTTTGTCAAGGTCTTCGATGACGAGGTTTGTCTGTCCTATTCCTTGATAGCATCCGTTGTATGCGCTCTGTGCCTCTCCATTGGTGTTGAGCCACTTGTGTCGGTGCAGGCGCGCCCATCGTCCACCGTCGTCCCACCAGTCCTCACGGGTGGGCGTGATAAGCTGGTCGGCGGTCTCCTCGTTCAGCACTTGTCGGCTCTGTATGCTCCAAAAGGCGTGTTCAAACGGACGGAGAACGGCGCGGATGACATCTTCTTTGGTGTTGTAATAGTTTTGCGAAGCCACCTGGTCGTACAGGGTCTCGTCGAGATTTGTGCAACTGGAGGCTGTAAACATTGCCGCGGGCATAAGCAACAGCGCGGCATATTTATATAGCTTTTTCATTGTTTTCTTCTGTGATTAATCATGCGTTTAGAAATCCATCTGAATGCCGACCATGAACTGTCGTGTCGATGGGTAGTAGGTGCGCGAGCCTGTGGCTCCCGGGTTCAAGCCGTTGACCTGATAGGTGGAAGGATCCACGCCGGAGAACTTGGTCCAGGTGAACAGGTTGCTTCCCGTGACGTAGAGACGGATTGAGTCGATGAATTTCTTGTTGATATTAAGCGTATAGCCAATGTTGACCGACGAGAGCTTCAGATAGTCGCCAGGCTCAAGGAAGTAGTCGCATACGATAGGGTTCTCAGACACTATCTTGTTCTTGCTGTAAGCCTTGTCCATAACGTTGCCTTGGAAGTTCTTCGTGCCATAGTAGAAGTCGTGGATGTTGAAAATGTCAAAGCCGAGCGCTGTCTGGAAAAACAGCGAGAGGTCTATGTTCTTGTAGCGGAAAGTGTGGGTCATGGAGCCCGTGAACTTAGGCATGCCGTTGCCCACATATTGGCGGTCGTTGTCGGTGGCGTTGTCTGCCAATACCATGTCGCCATCCTTGTCGTATACGATCCAGCGGCCTTGCGGATCCACGCCAGCGTACTTGAGCATGTAGAAACTTCCTATGCGCCTTCCTTTCTCTATGCGTTGCAATGTATGGAATGGATATGGGTCCTCGGGGCTTACCACGTCGTAATAGTCTTGCCCGACGAAGTTGCTGTTGCTGAAGCTGACGAACTCATTGCTCATCGTTGCACCCACCACATTCAGCGTATAGCTGAAGTCCTTTGTCTTTATGGCGTTCCATGTAATGTCAAACTCGAAGCCGCTATTGCGCATCGTGCCCACGTTGACGAATGTCGTGGTAAACAGGTAAGGTGGTACTGGCACGTTGTAGTCGCCAAGCAAATCCTGTTGTTTGCGGTTGTAATAGTTGAAAGAGCCATAGAGTGCGCCTTTGAACAAGGTCCAGTCAAGGCCTATGTTCCAGTTCTTTCCTTTCTCCCATTTCAAGTCGGGGTTGACATTCTTCCCTGGTCCCCATACTTGATAATACTTTCCATTGTAAGTGTAATAGCCGAAGCCTTGCATGGTGTTCAGCGACTTATAGCTGTCGAAGTTCTGGTTTCCTGTCACGCCATAGTCGGCGCGGAGCTTCAAGTCGGTCAGCCATCCTTTTGTTACCTTCATGAAGGGCTCGTCGGAGATGCGCCATCCTGCGGACACGGCTGGGAAGTTGCCCCACTTGTGGTTGGCTCCGAACTTTGATGAGCCCTCGTGACGCAGCGAGGCGGTGAGCATGTAGCGGCCCTTCCAGTCGTAACTGATTCTGCCAAAGAAGGCAATGAGCTTGCTGTCGTTCATGTATGAGCCCATGTCTACCTCGCCCTCGTCCTTGGCGAAGGTGCCAGAGCCGAGGTTGTTGTCCTGGAGAGCGTCGTTGGGGAAGTCCTTGTTGTATGCGTTCAATCCAGAGTATTTGTTGTACTCGTAAGAGTAGCCTATCATGGCCTTGACGTTGTGGTTGCCGAAAGAATTGCTGTAGTTCGTGATCCATTCCACGCTTTGGATGGATGTCTTCGAGTAGTCTTGCGAAGCCTCTCCGCTACGGCCGGAGTTGATGCATAGTGTGCTGGTTGACGGGCGGAAAAACTGGTTGTAGTTGTCGTATTGGTGATCAGCGAACGTCAGCTGCGTGGTCAGCATCTGCTTGCCAGGGTTTTTCAAGAGCAATGGGAAAAGGTTCAACTTTGCCGATGCGTCCCAGTCGAGCAGTTTTGTTGTTCCAGTGTTTTTGTCGAGCTTCTCAAGCTCCACGGGGTTGTAGCTTGCGGCTTGACCTTTGAAGTTATAGTATTGAGTAGGATTTTGTGGATCCATGATTGGTGTCGTCGGGTTTGCCTCGATAGCATTGCGGAACACGTCCCAAGAGGCGTTTTTGCGGTAAGCAATGCGTGGCGCGATATTCACGCCAAAGGTGAGCAACCCACTCTTGTTGGTGTGGTTCAACGACACGCGGCCTCCATACTCCCTACGGCCAGAGTATTTGTCGACGCCTTGGGCGTTGCGGTAGTCTATCGACGCGCGATAGTTAGAGCGAGAGTTGCCGCCGCTCAATGTCAATGTGTGCTGCGTGCGCACTCCCACGCGGCTCACGGCGTCGAGCCAATCGGTTGAGGCACCAAGGTCGTATCCCGTGCCTGAGGCTATGCGGTTGGCGCGATATTCGTCGGCGCTGAGCATGTCGAGCTCCTTCTTTATCACGTCAAAGGAAACGGTGCCATTATATGTGGTGTGTATCGCGCCATCGCGCGCGCCCTTTTTCGTGGTTACGAGTATTACGCCGTTTGAGCCTCGTGTGCCGTAGATGGCAGAGGCGGCACCGTCTTTCAAGATGTCAAACGAGGCTATGTCGTTGGGGTTGAGGTTGGTGAGGTTTCCGCCTGGCACACCGTCGATGACAATCAGCGGGCCAAGTCCTGCCGCTCGCGACGACACGCCACGCACCTGGATGCTTGCCTCTGTGTTTGGGTCGCCAGCACCCGTGTTGGTGATGCTCACGCCAGGCACCTTGCCTTGAATCATCATAGAGGGATCAACGCTTGCCACCTGAGTGAAGTTCTTGTCGCTGACGTGTGAGATGGCTGATGTCAGCTCTTTCTTGTCCATCGTTCCATAGCCGATGACCACAACCTCGTTGAGCTCATCGCTTTTCTCCTTGAGTGTCACGTTGATGACGGAGCGGCCGTTGACAGTCTCCGTGGCGGTCTGGAATCCCACGTAGGAGAACACGAGCTTAGAAGAAGCTGAGGCGTTGACGGTGTACTTTCCATCCATGTCGGTGATAGTGTTCTGGACGGCTTTGCCACCGTTGTCAGCTTTGATGGTCACGCCAATCAATGGCTCGCCAGATTGGTCGGTAACCCTACCGCTGACTGTTACCTGTTGAGCAAATGCTGCCAATCCGAAAAACATCAGCAATGCTAATAGCATAAACCGACATTTGAAGTCTTTTCTTTCAATTGGTATCATGTTGAATTTATTAGTTGATTGTATTAAATAATAATCGTATAGGTTGCCTTTTGGTCTTTACCTTTTGGTCTTTTAAGATTTGTTGGCAAAGATAGGTAATTTCTTGATAAGGTATCCTCAATAG
>DAIOUH010000002.1:42519-44304 GCA_036751585.1 Prevotella sp.
ACTATAAGTACATATGCTTTTTTCTTTATGTGCATAATATATTATAAATCAGATAAATAACCATGTGATAAAAAATGGTTCAAGTACATTTGGGCATTTACTGTTTTTTATCTATATTTGCAAAAACAATGATTAAGGCTTTATTATTATGAGATATTTCCTGATTTTCTTGGTGTCGTGCTTGTCAACTACCGGAGTGCTTGCCGATAATGCCTATCTCTACAAGCGGCTTGACAGTGTCGTTGCCGCAAGCGCGTCATTCACGATGGAGAAGGAGCGACACATCAATCAAATGAAGAAATCAATACCTTTTATGAGAAGCGCGGAAAAACGGTTGAAGCTCTATGACGACATTTTCAACGAGTATCATTACTTTCGCTTCGACTCCGCGATGGTGTACGTAGACAAGGGCATAAGGTTGGCAAGGAAATCTCACGATTCATATTACACGCAGCTCAACATCATCCACAAGGCAACGCTTCTCTCCTCGGCTGGGCTTTACAGCGAGGCGCTCACGTTGCTCGACAAACTTGATGACACCCCTCTTTCCCATGGGCTTGCATACGATTATAACCTTGCCCTCTATTGGCTTTACACATATTGGAGCGACTATGCCGACAATAGCGACTACCGACCATATTATTGGGAGAAGAAGTTGAAATATCTTCGCAGGACCATAGCCGTGGCAAAAGACAGACCCAACGACTACTACTACCTGCTGGGCGAATATGAGATGTATGTTGACAACAACCATCTTAAGGCATTACATTATTATAATAAGGTGTTGTCGTTGGAACCAGAAAACACTCGCCTCTATTCCACGGCGTGTTTCGCAGCAGCTTGTTGCTATGAGCATCTCAAGCAATACGACAAATACGAGAGCTATATGATTAGGACCGCCATTACCGACATCATGACTCCTGTCAAGGAGAACCTATCGCTCTACAAGGTAGCCGTTTGGCTTTTCAGCACCAATGGCGACATAAGAAGGGCGGAGACGTATATGTCGTTGTCGATAGACGACGCGAAGTTTTACAGCAACAGGCTCCGCATTATCAGCAGCACCGACAAGTTGCCTATGATAGTGAGCAGGTTCAAGACCAAGATAAACGGTCAGAACAAGAGGCTGCGGTTAGCTCTATTGGGCGGTCTTTTCTTGTTGTTGGCCCTTATCGTGGCGGCGGCGTTTATCGTCAGGCAAAATGGCTTGTTGACAAAACGCCGGAAAGAAATTGCCGCGCAAAACAAGTTGTTGAAAGGACTGAACGAGGAGTTGTCGGAACTGAATGGCAAGCTCACCACGCGCAACGAGAATCTCGTGGATGTCAACCAAAGGAGGGAAAAGCTCGCCAAGCTCTACATTGACCTTTGCTCAAAGTATATTGACCGGCTGAACAGCTATCAGACGTTTGTGTACAGGAAAGTGAAGGTCAATCAAATCAACGACTTGAAAAACGCCGTCACTTCCTCACGGCTGTCTGATGAGGACGCGGCATCTTTTCTCCATGGTTTTGACAAGGCTTTTCTCGACTTGTACCCTTCGTTCGTGGAAGAGTTCAACAAGCTCCTTGCCCCAGGCAACGTGGTAAGCCTAAAGTCGGGCAACATGCCCACCGAACTGAGATTGTTCGCCCTCATACGCCTTGGCGTGAAAGAGAGCAGCGAAATAGCCAACCTCTTGTTTTGCACGCCTCGCACCATCTACAACTACCGCTCTGCCATAAAGGCAAAGGCCATCAACAAGGAGACGTTTGAGGACGACGTGAGAAACCTTTGTATGTAAAA
>DAIOUH010000003.1:0-11547 GCA_036751585.1 Prevotella sp.
GCATACGCCTTCCTCGCCGTCTTTTTCATAGTGCCACCCATGGTTTGGTTCATGTCCTCAAACCTTAACGACACGCCTCTTTCACCAGAGGAAAAGGAGTATTACGGTCTTTGAGCCAGTAACTATATCCCCATTTTCTTCGCCTTCTCCACGTGGCCGCCTCGATTTCGCCTTGCAGGTCCGTCTCCACGAAGCTGACGGACATGGTCTCGGCACCATGACTGAGGACGCTGCCAGCGTGGGGGCCGAAAGGAGCTTACCGCAAGGTGGACAATGGGATGCTGGCCATAGCCAGGCGGAAACTTATGCAGAGCGGCATGGCCAACGCCTCAAGGCTGAAAAAGGACATAAGGCAGAGGGTGTACCCTCGTGGCACTGGCTTCATGATAACGGTGAAGCCTCACGGCAGGCAAGGCTTCCATACCAACAGGTTCGGGTTGCAGAAACCCGTGCTGATGTGGGTGGAAGCGGTTACGAAGGTGAGATACGTGAGAAAGGGCGGCGGAGATGTGGATGTAGGTCAGAGCCCCCACCACCATGGGGAAGAACCGCTATCCCAGTCCTTACGTCGGCCTGGAGCCATCCAAACAAGGGGAGGCATGATTACGAAAAGGGCGAAAAAACTCGCGGTGAACAACTTCTCGTCAAGGCTCAAGCCAGCGTAAAGGAGAAGAATCACGTCCGCGAGAAATAAAAAGGCGAGAACGTGCACGGCATGCTCCCATCTCTTGCGGGCGCGCCTGTCTTTTCTCTCTGATTTGATACTCATAGGTAATGATGTTTCTTTTGGTATGGGCAAAGATAACTATTGACGGCGATAATATCACAAAAAAAATGAGAATTCATGGCAAAGAAGATAAAATTTAACATAAGGCTGAACATCGACGGCAAGGAGCAGATAGGCATGGTTACGGCAGACGTGGTCATGCTGCATCGCGCGATGGAGGACTCGTAGACCTCGGCGCAACGGTTTCGCGACAAGTTGCTGTCGGTAAACCAGGTATTCACGGCTTTGCCGAACGCTTCGGGTGCGATAATGGGGCTGCCCGACACCATGGCTGGTTTGACAGCGACATACAACACCGTGCAGCAGTCCAACACGCAGTTTCGATAGCGTGGAAGGCGCATTGAAATGCATCAAGAGAATATCGGATAGACCGCCAAAGGCCTTGCGCGACCCGTGGGTCTTGAACCGCGGCTGGCAACGCTATGCAGCAGTTTTTCTTATTAGCTCGCTTATGATAAATAGACCGTTTTATCTATGTAGGGTTTCAATATCATGGCTTAATATCATAAATCTCACTTAATGGTTTCATTACGAAGTCTCTATCATGCATGAGTGGGTGTGGAATCTTGAGGTCGGGTTCATTGATATGAAGTTCATCGTAAAGAAGGATATCAATATCGATTACCCTGTCATGATATATACCATTAATGCTTTTGCCTATCCTGCCGAGAGTTTTTTCTATGTCCTGTGTCATCTTAAGTACACCTCTGGGTGAAAGGTTCGTCTCACAGCATACACATGCATTGATGAACTTGTTAGGAGAATAAAATCCCCACGGTTCAGTTTCGTAAAGATTAGATTGTCTATTGACATGACCGACCTTTTGGTCAATCATGTCAATAGCAGTTTTAATAAGTCGTTTTCTATTGCCTATATTTGAACCAAGGCTAAGATAAACGGTATGCATATAAACAGAGATGTTAATCAACAATCAAGAGACTGTCACCAAAGCAACCAAACTTGTAGCCATGTTCAACAGCGAGCCTATAACATTCCATCACGTTCTCATAGCCACCAAAAGCAGCAGTAGACATAACAAGTGTCGACTCTGGATGATAAAAGTTTGCTATCATAGAGTCAGCGAGCTGGTAATCATACGGTGGAAAAATAAACTTTGAAGTCCATCCATCATATTCTTTCAAGTAACCGTCTGTGCCCGTGGCAGTCTCTGTTGCCTTAGCTACACTGCATCCTACAGCACAAATGTGATGTCCCTCATCTTTAGTTTTATTTACGATGTCGCAGCACTCCTTGTTTACAACCATTGCCTCAGAGTCCATCTTGTGCTTAGACAAATCCTCAACTTCTATCTGAGAGAAATTGCTCAAACTGCAGTGCAAAGTTAGGAATGCCGTGTTTATTCCTTTGATCTCCATGCGCTTCATTAGCTCCCTGCTAAAATGAAGTCCTGTTGCTGGTGCAGTGACAGCGCCAATGTTCTTGGCATATATGGTCTGGAAATTCTCCATGTCTTCCTTAGTCGCATGCGAATGAACGTGCATATTCTCCATGCCAGGCTCGGCTGGACGATTATTCAGAACATAAGTTGGCAAAGGACATTCTCCTAAGGCATAGAGGTCATGCACGAATTGGTCGTGAGGACAATCGTATAAGAAACGCAGAGAGCGACCGCGGCTTGTGGTGTTGTCGTACACTTCAGCCACCATAACGCCAGCATCGTCAAAAAACAGCTTGTTTCCTATCCTGATTTTCCTGGCTGGCTCCACAAGAACGTCCCAAAGATGAGTCTCTTCATTAAGTTCACGAAGGACAAAAACTTCTATCTTTGCGTCAGTCTTTTCCTTTGTGCCATATAAACGCGCTGGGAACACTTTTGTGTCATTCAATACGAATGTATCGCCCTCACCGAAATAGTCAAGAACATTGCGAAAGTCAAGATATTGGCCTTCTATAGGATTGCCTTCACTATCTTTCTTGAAGAGTTCAATCTCTCCGCTTTTGCGATGAAGCACCATAAGACGCGACTCATCACGGCGGTAAACTCGGAATGACTCTTTTTCCCCCTTATCATTCACAAACTCACGCTCTATGCTGTGAGGATATAAAGCCACAAGTTCCTGTGGCAAATTGAAATTAAATTGAGATAATTTCATAGTTTATCTTTTAGCCACTCGTTGAAGTGATCGAAATTTATACAATCGTTTACGGTAATGCTTCCCACTCTGGTTCTTCTCAGTGCGGTGAGATAGGCACCACTGTTGAGGGCTTTGCCTATATCCCTGGCGAGAGCACGTATATATGTGCCCTTGCCGCACACGACCCTGATAGATATCCGAGCATTCTCTTTGTCGAAGTCAGTCAACTCAATCTCATCTATATGTATATGTTTTGGTTTGAGTTTAACATCCTCGCCTTGCCTACGCAATTTGTATGCCCTTGCGCCATCAATTTTTACAGCACTGTATGTTGGCGGTACTTGATCAATGTCCCCAATGAAGGATTTTAGAGTTTCCAAGACAAGCTCCTTGGTAATGTGTTCGTGGGGATAAGTCTTGTTCACCTCGTGCTCCATATCGTAGCTATCGGTTGTGGCTCCAAGTTGCAAAGTTGCCGTGTACTCCTTTGTGTGACTCTGCAACTCCTCTATTTGCTTAGTACATCGTCCAGTGCATAGGATCAGCACTCCAGTTGCTAATGGGTCAAGAGTACCGGCATGCCCGACCTTCACTTTTTGCCCAACAGCCTGGGACAATAAATATCTGCAATGAGCCAATGCGCCGAAGCTACTCATGCGATATGGCTTGTCAATGGCAATTATTTCTCCTTTAATAAAATCCATCGGAGAAAATTTAATCAAACATCACCATGCTATGGCCGGTAAGCATCCAAATCAGGATAAACGCACCGATAACTATGCGATACCAACCAAAAGACTTGAAACCATACTTGGAAAGGAAGCCCACAAACCACTTCATGGCAAGCAATGCCACAAAGAAAGCAATGACGCAACCTATAAGGAGCATGACAAGATTCTCCGACGTTGCCCAACTGGTGCCTACCGCATCGCTGCCAACGAAGAGTTCAAGTACATCAAGACCCGTAGCTGCAGCCATAGTAGGAACAGCGAGGAAAAAAGAGAACTCAGCCGCGCGTCGGCGAGTAAGTTTTTGGCTCATGCCTCCTACTATTGTAGCCATTGAACGGCTTGTTCCAGGAATCATTGACAAGCATTGTATAAGACCTATCCAAAAGGCCTTTTTCTCGGTCACCTTGTTTTGCTCTGTGCCCTTATTGAAAATGTTGTCGCAGAACAACATAAACACTCCACCGATGATAAGCATAATTGGCACAATCCAAATGGCGTTTGAAGGCGTGAGCATAAAATCTATCATGCCCGACTTCTTTACTGCCAAACCGACAATACCTGTTGGAATGAATGCCACAAGCAACAACCAATAGAAACGCCACTTGTGAATGAACTTTTGCCAACCGTTGCTACCAGCAGGCGCTGGCGTATGGTCAAGACGGAAGAACTTGTTCCAATAAAGTACCACCACCGAAAGTATGGCTCCAAACTGGATAATGATGGTGAATGCCCTGACGAAGTCCGAGTTCTGAACACCCAACAGGTTCTCAGCTATGAGCATATGACCTGTGGACGATACTGGCAAAAACTCCGTAAGCCCTTCAACTATTGATATTATAATGGTCTGTAAAAGGGTCATTAGTGCTTTGGTTTACGAATGATGGCATATATCAATGAAATGAAGCCAATGAAACAAACTACAGGGGCTATCTTTATGCGACGCACGCTGAATATGTCTGGGTCATAAGCCTGCTCATTAGAGCCAGGACCACTCATGAGCACGAATCCGATTATTACTATGGCAAAGCCAATCGCCATAAGCAAGAAATTGGTGCGGTCGAAAGCGTAGTTACGCCCACCGCCTTGATGCTCATTTGAAGAAACAAGTATTTGCTTAGAATTATTATTGTCTGACATACGACAAAATGAATAAAGTTATTTTAAATCTTATATAAATCACCAGCCTTCATGCGCAAGAACCTATTTACCGATATGTTAGCGCAAATGACCGTTATTATAATACCACATAGCAGCACTGACGCGCCAGTAATCGCCATCTCGCGCCAAGTAACGATGGTTAGGATTTCAGGCTCATAGCAATACAGCGCATACATGCCTAAACCTAAGATGATACATGCCAAGACTGCAGCCACGATACCTATCAATACCGCATTCAAGACAAACGGTCTACGTATAAATCCCCATGAAGCTCCTACGAGTTTCATTGTGTGGATAGAAAAACGCCGCGCATATATTCCAAGGCGTACAGTGTTGTTTATAAGGGAGAAAGATACAAAAGTCAGGAGCAGCGCAAGAACTATCATTGCCATGCCAATCTTTGCCAAGTTGCGATTCACCGCATCTACAAGATCTTTTTGGTAAGTTATGTCTGAGACCTTTGGGTACTTCTTCAGCTCCTTGGAAATCCATGTCAGTGAATCATTATTAGCATAGTCACTTTTCAAGGTCAATTCGATGGATGACGAAAAAGGATTTACCCCATCGGTAAATGTAGATGGATCCGTTCCCATCTGCTTGGCCGCATCGCGAAGAGCCGACTTCTTGCTGATAAAATGAATGGTCTTGATATATGGCCTTGCCGCAAGGCTGCGCGTTATAGTTTGAGCCTCATTATCAGCCATGTCTTGGTCAAGCATCATGGTCACTGTAAGATTTTCCTTGACATAGGACGAGAGATTACGCCCTGTCAACGTGGAGAATACCACCAGGCCCAAAAGTATAAGCACCAATGCGGTACTGATGCAAAGTGTTACCATTTGCAGCCGTCCCGACCGTCTGGTGCTCTTAACATGTTTTTTCTTCATTATAGAATTACCACTATCTATGCAATTTTATTGCAAAGTTACTAAATGAATATCCAATACACGAATGTTTAACTGGCATTAACACGTTTGGCTCACTGTTATATATTATTTGCCATTGACCTCCCTCTCGCTTATGAATCCGTGCCTGTAAGCGTAGAGCAGTTCTTGCAGGTCATCGATTTGCGCGTTAAGTTCCTTGCCTTTGTCGGTGTCTGCCACAAGCATCCGGCGTGAAGACATCTCTACGATTTGTGTAGTCGATTTAATGTCCGTGCCTCTTAATATTGCGTCTTCGGTACTCGTAAATGGCTCGTGTTGAACAAGTTGAAACCCTCTGCTGTGATATACGAGCGTGTAGCCTGCAATGCCGGTCTCGTGATGATAGGCTTGTGAGAATCCGCCGTCAATGACCATGAGCTTGCCATTAGCCTTAATGGGGCTTTCACCCTTAACAGCCTTGACAGGTACATGGCCGTTGATTATGTGGCGGTTAGGGTCAGTCACTCCAAAAGCCTTGAGAATGTTGTCGCACACCTCCTCCTTGTTTCGCAGGATGAAATAGTAGCCTTTTTTCTCCTCATGGGTCTCCTTCTCCTTGATGAAATACCTTTCGAAAGTAGCCATTTTCGACTTGTCGAACAGTGGGCTGTCTGGACCACACCACAGGTACATGAAGTAGTCGATGGCATAATCAAGCATCTCCTGTGTCGTGTCGTTTTGAAACGCGCATCTGATGAGCATGCCGACGTCAGTCATAAGTTGTTGTCCGCTCACGATATGTCCAGGATATATTTCGACATCTTTCATTGAGCCATCCTCGCAAAGAGGTATCGACGCATGGAATAGAAGGTTGTTGTTCCAAATGGAGTACATGCAGCCGTGTGACAGCATCAGTTTGATGTGTTTGTGAAGTTTCTCACTGACCTCGAAGCTATGGTGTAGCTTTTCCACGAGAATTGTCTCCTCTTTGGTGAGCTTGTTTGGATTCTTAGGGTCAACGGTAGGAAAGTTGCAGCTGCTTAATTTATATTCCTTGCCATCAATGTCTATGGTGCCTTTTTCGTAATTAATGCGTTCGAGCATAGCGCGATCCTTCATCTTCCATTCAGGATGTCTATTATAGAGCTGCCCTTCGAGCTTAAATTGAAGTATGGCAATGGCTTTATGCTCTTTTGCGATTAACTGCCGAGTCTTCTCATCAATGGCTCCAGAGCCTGCATCTGTCTTGGGCAAAAACTCCGTGCATGGGTCATCGCCATAGGCTTCCATTGCGAACGTGGCCAAGGGCACGAGGTTGATGCCGTAACCGTCTTCAAGTGTCACAAGGTTGGCATATCGCAAAGACAGGCGTATGACGGAGCACATACAAGCATCGTTGCCTGCCGTAGCACCCATCCATATTATGTCATGGTTGCCCCAAGTGATGTCCCAAGAGTGATAGGTCTCAAGTAGATCCATTATGCGGTGCGCACCAGGACCACGGTCGTAAACGTCGCCAAGTATATGCAACTGGTCAATGGCAAGACGCTGTATGACATTGGATATGGCAACAATGAAATCATCGGCACGTCCTGTCGAGATGATGGTGTCCACAATCACGTTTACGTAATCTGCCTTGTTCTTGTCTTCTGGCCGCTCGTGAAGCAATTCCTGTATGATGTATGAGAAGTCCTTTGGCAACGACTTGCGCACTTTCGAGCGAGTGTATTTGCTCGAAACGTCCCTGCACACTGCCACAAGATGGTGAAGGGTGATGTGATACCAGTCGTTGATGTCTGGCTCAGAGGCCTTTACCAATTCCAGCTTTTGCTCTGGATAGTATATGAGCGTGCATAGCTCGCGCTTCTCAACTTCACGAAGCGTGTTGCCAAACAAGTCGTTGACTTTACGCTTGATGTTTCCCGACGCGTTTTTAAGAATGTGCTGGAAAGCCTCGTATTCTCCATGTATGTCAGCTACGAAATGCTCTGTGGCTTTTGGCAAGTTGAGGATGGCCTGAAGATTTATTATCTCAGTGCTTGCGGCTGCGATTGTCGGAAAAGTGTTCGAAAGCAACCGTATATATCTCATGTCCTTTATTATGTCGTATTTGTTTTTGCTCATGGTTATAAAAATAAGGTAAAGTGATGTAACGAGGTTGTGTGCTTATGTCTAATAGTTGTATAATCCGAATTTGGTTATTTCTTTTAGCATCCGTATCACCTTCCTGCCTTTCTTGGGCTTGAAAATCCAGAAGCCATCTGGCAACCCAAAGAATTTAGACATGGCAGAGGTCATGTTTGCGGCAAAGTCTTCAATGTTGAGCCTTGTGGCCATATCCCTGACCATGTCCTCATCTACATCCCGGAATCTGGTAAGGGAATACAAGTCCACGAAATGCGACAAAGGCAGCAAGCGGTGATTTAGTTCATAATGTAGGTTGAGTAATGCCAGGCACATTTGGCACTCTGCCTTGTCATTATTCTCGAACACTTCTTTGACCTTGTTTCGTAAAAGAATGTTTTTAGACAGCAAAGAGTCCGTTTTGAGACTTTCCTCCAAATATTTTGACTTAGGCTCGAATCGATTGACCTCGGTCATGTCTAATGTCGGGTAATTAATCTCAAGGGCATCGAATGCTTGCTGCACAATGTCCATGATGTGCTCTTGATCAGAATAAATAAGCAGTCTTCTCCAATCTTCTGTTGAAAGTTGGTTGAACTTGCTTATGAAATCTTCCGTACCATTTTCCTGAAAGGCAGGGTTGAGACTTATTGCATGCGGGTCTGTGCCTATTTGCAGTAAGAAGCCTATAAGCTTTTGAATTTCAGGATTCAAGCAAAGCTGACAGTTGGAGTCTATGACCTTTCGGTAAAGACTTTCTATTTGGCTTGCGGCTTCATCAAACGTAATCTGACTTGTCAGAACAGGGTTCTTAACTGTGGCAACTCTTTTGTTCCACCCAAGACTTATGAAGTTTTCGTGCTCAAGTTTTCCGCATACATGAATGGCTGCGGCATGCTCAACTAATCGCTTTTGCCTCCTTAATAATATTGTATGCTTACGCTTCGCTGTTTCCCAAGGTTGCAATCCACCAAGAGGTGTGACTATATAAGGCACTCCATGCGCATAGGCTTTCGTAGCCATAATGTAAGACGCATTACTCCAACTTCCAAAAAAATGGATTATGTCAAATTCATTGAGTTGCAATGTCTGGCGATGCTCTCCGCTGACGAAGAGCATCGCGTCAATATCCTCAGGAAAGCAATTTGCCAACCTGCTGACAAGGTCATGATTTATGGCTACCGCGTCGATGTGGTGAGGCACAAAAAGAAGAACCTTTAACATGGCAACTTATAATATTGCAATCTATTGTTTATGTGTGGTAAAGTCGAGCTTGTTTGATAATTTATGGCGAATCAAGTAGCTGAGGTTTCTCCAAATTATAGAAAGTTGAAATGGATATATCAACAACCAAGGTATCTGCTCGCTAAAAGCTGACATCGCCTTTTTCCCGAATACCGTGTGAAGTATGAACCCGACAATAAAAGCCACGGCAGAAGCGATAAGCAGGATAATATTTGACGTTACCCCACCCCACGCCATGCCAACTATTGTCAAGAGAAATGGTATGTGTAGCGCGAATTGGTCAAGATCAAACCAAAAGCGATGGCTCAGACTACGCGAAAGCCACTTGCGCGTCTCCGCGTAAACGTTGTGGCTGGTTATCCAAGTCAAATGTGATGGGGCATCCTCAATGGTCCATGCCTCGCTTCTTGTCTCCAATGCCACGCGCCCATCCACCGAATACTTATTTACGAGAAAATCGTATTCTCCATGGATAAGGTTCAGATTGCCACGAAAACCATCTTGCTCCATGAATTCCGACTTGCGTATCATGACATTTGGCGCAATGGAAGCATAGGCGTTGCCGTTGGCGGCTTCACGCATGAGATAGTAAGCAGAATTGAGGCGTTCAAATCGCTTGAATGATGAAGCCTCGTCATCATACGCTCCATAGCCAACGACAAGGCTAATATCGTCAGTACAGTTTTCCGCCATTGTCTGCAACCATGTGTCGCTGGCAGGCTTTATCGTTGGTTCGGTCAACAATATCCATTCTGTCTTAGCGGCCTTGACACCCAATGTCATCGCGAGCTTCTTGCGGCTCACATAACGTGAGGATTGCGGGATATAGGTAACATAAATACTGCAGTTGGATGGAGTCTCGTCAAGTGAGTGCTGAAAACGCTTCAGCACTTCTTCTGTCTCGCCCTCACCTTCCTCAATAATTACGATAATCTGGAAGCCAGGTTCGTATTTTTGAGCCATCAAACTTGGCAGGTTCCTCTCCAAGGCCTCTGGTTCATCGTGTGGAGTAAGGATAATCGAGAGCGGAGGAAGCGAACCGTTGCTCGCTTTCTCTTGCCTCTCCCATTTACTCCTCTTGAACCTGAAATAGGGGCTTATGAACGAGGAAACAATTGCCAATAATAGCAATATGGAGCCGCTGATGATGGTGAAGTTATCTATGTTTGTAATCGCTGTCATTTCTTTTGAAAGCCTTGTTTAAGCTTATCCTCTTACTTAAAAGTCTTCGCTTATATAACCCACTGGTAGTTTACGGCAATTGTATTGACTTGCCATTACTTCCCCGTAGGCGCCGGCTGAGCGCATGACTATCAAGTCGCCACGTTTGCATCCAGCCACTGGTATGCCCTTAGCGAAAACGTCACTCGACTCGCATATTGGCCCTACTACGTCGTAAGTCTCAGGACGCTTGTCGCTTGTGATGTTTTCAATCTTATGCGAAGCATGATACAGTGCAGGGCGTATCAAGTCTGTCATTCCCGCGTCAACGATGCAGAAAAGCTTGTTTACACCTTTCTTCACGTACAGCACTTCTGTTATCAAGCTACCCATTTGAGCCACAATGGAGCGACCAAGTTCAAAGTGAACTTTTTGGCCAGGTTCCAGGCGCAAGCCATCGGCAAATGTCTTGAAATATGACTTGAAGTCTGGTATGGGGTTCTTCTCAGGATTGTCGTAATCTATTCCGAGTCCGCCACCAACGTTTATATTCTCCACCTTGATGTTCTTCGACTTTAAGACTTCTTGAAGCTCATTTATGCGGAGGCACAATGACTCAAAGTCACCCATGTCGAGAATTTGGCTGCCAATATGGAAATGCAAACCCGTGAACTTGATGTTTTTAAGTTCCATGGCCCTCTCAATCACTGGCACCATGTCGCTCATGGCTATACCGAACTTGTTCTCGGCAAGTCCTGTCGTTATGTTGGCATGTGTATGGGCGCCTACTTCGGGGTTAATCCTAAAGCAAACGTTGGCCACTTTTCCCTTTGCCTTTGCAAGCTCATTTATCACTTCAAGTTCCGGCACGCTCTCCACGTTGAAGCAGAAAATGCTTTCGTCAAGTGCCGTGTTTATTTCCCAATCGGCCTTTCCCACGCCCGCGAAAACAATGCCTGAGCTTGGGAAGCCAGCTCGTCTGGCAGCCTCTATCTCGCCACCACTCACACAGTCGGCACCAAGGCCGCCCGCGGCTATTATCTTTAATATCTTTGGGTTGGCATTAGCCTTTACAGCGTAATGGACAACGAAATTGCCATATTTCGCCGATTCGTTTTTAACTGCTTCTATAGTCTTCCTAAGAAGGGCAGTATCATAGTAGTAGAAAGGGGTTTGCGTAGAGCGAAACTTTTCTACTGGAAAGAGTGTCTCCATAAATCAGATAGGCTTTAAGCCTCTATTTCGTGTTACTTATTAAATAATGTGTCGCTGAGGTTCATCAGTGCTTGTTTCTTGTCCGATTCCTTGATAAGGAAAGATATGTTGTAGTTGGAACCTCCATAGCTTACCATTCTCACTGGTATGTTCTTCATGGCATC
>DAIOUH010000003.1:11647-38965 GCA_036751585.1 Prevotella sp.
TCGATAAGCACGCTCTTGATGCCATTCTCTTGAAGGAGGTTGTTCATCATGTTGGTGGACATTATCTCACCCTGCGAAACGATGATTTTCTCCTCGAAGCTCGTGAAGATGCCCTTGGTGAAAGAGCGCATATAGTTGAACCTGTCATGGAGAAACTCGCGTGTCTTCGTCTTGAACGCGTTGTCAGAATACAACTCCTCCACGTGCCCCATGTATTTTGTCTCGAGCTTGTTTATTTCCTCATTAGCTCCTTCTGGATTCTTTTTGTAGAGATAATTGCTTATTTCCACAAGGCTATTTGTCGTACCACTCATGGCAGACAACACCACGAATGTCGGTTCGCCCGATCTTGTTATGAGTTGGGCCACACTCTTCATGCGTTCAGGACTTCCTACGGAAGTGCCTCCAAATTTCATTACGTTCATAAGACAGTATATCTTTATATTTTAGTCTTTGTTTCTAACCTCTACCACTTTGCCGTCCTCGCATTTGTATATGATGCCAGGATAACGGTCTATCATTGATATATTATGTGTTGACATCACCACCGCCGTGCCTTGTTTCGTGATGCCTTGCAGCAATCTCACGATGTTGTCAGCGGTTTCGGGGTCGAGGTTGCCTGTCGGTTCGTCGGCTATGATGACCTTAGGGTTGTTGAGCAAGGCACGCGCTATGGAGATTCGTTGCTGTTCACCACCGGAGAGCTCGTGTGGCATGGAATGAATCTTGTCAGTCATCTCCACTGCCGCAAGAACCTCGTTGATGCGCTGCTCTATCTTCTTTCTGTCCTTCCAGCCCGTGGCACGCAACACGAAGCGCAGGTTGTTCCAGATGTCGCGGTCGCGAAGCAGTTGGAAGTCTTGAAAGATGATACCCATTTCACGCCTCAATGCCGGAATGTCACGGCGCTTCAGCGTCAGGAGGTTTCTGCCAAGGACCTCGGCTTTCTCTGCCTCCTCTGGATAAAGGTCCAGCTCGCAATACAAAGTCTTGAGCAAACTACTCTTTCCAGACCCAACCTTTCCTATAAGATAGATAAACTCTCCCTCGTTGGCGTGAAAGCACACGTCATCGAGTATAAGTTTGTCTTGTTGATAAACCTTAACTTTATCGTAATCTATAAGCATAACCTGAATTAAATTAACTGGAGATTCCGATTACTCTTTGCTTTTCATTATCCTCCTTGCCTTGTCCCAGTCGGGATTATGGCGTTTGGCGAGCTCTCGCGCTATGTCTTCAATGCGCAATCCCTTGGATGTCAGCAGCACGATGAGATGATACATGAGGTCTGATGCCTCGTATACGAGCTTGTCGTTGGTGCCATTCGTAGCCTCTATCACCGTTTCCACAGCTTCCTCGCCTACCTTCTGCGCCATCTTGTTGGCACCCTTTCGGAAAAGGCTTGTCGTATAGCTTCCTTCGGGCATCTCCTCGTGGCGTTTATCAATGAAGTCTTGCAGTTCCGTGAGGAATGTTATAGGGTTCAAGTCGTTGCTTTCGCCCCAACACGTGTCAGTGCCGAGGTGGCAGACAGGGCCATCTGGATGAACCTCTATGAGAAGCGTGTCGTGGTCGCAGTCTTCCTTAATGCTGACAAGATGCAAAAAGTTGCCGGAAGTCTCGCCTTTCGTCCAAAGACACTTTCTTGTCCTGCTCCAGAAAGTGACAAGCCCCGTGGCCTTGGTCTTCTCATAGGCTTCCTTGTTCATGAAGCCAAGCATCAGCACTTTGGCCGTCACGGCATCTTGTATTATAGCAGGTACAAGCCCACCCATCTTATCGAAATCTATATTCATAATCTTACGTTTATCCCTTTGTTTTTAAGATAGTGCTTAAGCTCGGGAATCTTTATCTCCCCGAAATGAAACACGCTCGCCGCCAATGCCGCGTCAGCCTTACCCACAGTGAAAGCGTCGTAGAAATCTTCCATCTTGCCCGCTCCACCGCTCGCGATCACTGGTATGGGCACCAAGTCGGCCATCTCAGCGAGTGGCTCATAGGCGAATCCCTGTTTCACGCCGTCATGATCCATGCTCGTGAAGAGTATCTCGCCTGCGCCACGGTCTGCCACTTCGCGAGCCCAATCCATCAAGCGTCGCTCGGTGCGTTCCCTGCCGCCTTTCACATAGCAATGCCAACCGTCAGGGTCATGGCGTGCGTCTATGGCACACACGCAGACTTGCGAACCATATTTCGACGATATTTCATCGATAAGCTCCGGGTGCTTGATAGCTGCCGAGTTGATGCTAATCTTGTCGGCCCCAGCCCCCAGCAAGCGGTCCACATCCTCTATCGCGTTGATGCCACCGCCGACGGTGAATGGGATATTGATGTTCCGCGCTACCCTACTCACCATGTCGGTAAACGTCTTGCGTCCGTCCACGGTCGCGGTGATGTCGAGAAACACGAGCTCGTCGGCGCCTGCGTCGCTATAAGCCTTTCCGAGCTCCACGGGGTCGCCTGCCTGCCTGAGGTTGACGAAATGAGTGCCCTTAACGGTCTGCCCATCCTTTACGTCAAGGCAAGGGACTATGCGTTTTGCCAATCCGTTGTATCTCATGCTTTCAGCTTCTCTATGTTTATCTTGCCCTCATACCATGCCTTGCCGAAGACAACGGCAGGGATGCCGGCTTGTTCCAGTTCAACGATGTCTTCATCGCACCCCACTCCACCGCTTGCGATCAAGTGGATGCCAGGGAAAGCCGCCATGACTTTGCGGTACAGTTCCGTGGCTGGGCCAGACATTGTGCCGTCTTTCGAAATCTCTGTACACAGCACGTTTTTCACGCCAGCCTTTACATATCTTGAGAGGAAAGGCAACAGTTCCTCGCGTGAGTCTTCTTTCCATCCGTTAATGCTCACAAGGCCGTTTCTCACGTCAGCGCCCAATATTATCCTTTCCGCGCCATAATGGTCAAGCCATTTCATGAAGGTGTCTGGTTGACTCACCGCAACGCTGCCTATTGTCACCATCGACGCGCCGGCAGCGAATGCCTTTTCTATGTCGTCGTCACTCTTTATGCCTCCGCCAAAGTCAACCTTCAAGTTCGTGGCGGCGGTTATGCCCTTGAGCACTTCCAAATTGACGACGTGCTTTGCCTTCGCCCCGTCAAGGTCTACTACATGAAGACGCTTCATCCCAAGCCCTTCAAATTCCTTGGCCTGGGCAATAGGGTCATCGTTGTATACCTTCTTTTGACCATAGTCTCCCTTGGTGAGTCTGACGCACTTACCGTCTATCACGTCTATCGCTGGAATAAGTTCTATCTTCATTCTCACTTGTTTTTAACAGGGTTCATCTCAAGGAAGTTCTTGAGTATTCGTTCTCCCACCGTCCCGCTCTTTTCCGGATGGAATTGCACGGTCCAGAAGTTGTCGCGATGCAACGCGGCGGAATATGGCACGGAGTAATCTGCCGTGGCTATTGTGAACTCACATTCGGGCACATAGAAACTATGTACAAAATACACGTAATCGCCTTCCTCAACGCCTTTGAACAGCGGCGAGGATATGTCGTGCAGCCTGTTCCACCCCATTTCCGGGACCTTCAATTCATGGTCTGTCGGGTTGAACCTCTTGACCTGCTCGGGAAACACGCCAATGCAATCCACATCGCCTTCCTCCGAGTGGGCGCAAAGGAGTTGCTGGCCCACGCAAATGCCCAACACGGGTTGACGCAACGACCTTATCACGTCGTCGAGACCATGCGAACGCAAATACTCCATCGTGGTTTGAGCACTGCCCTGACCCGGGAATATGACATGGCTTGCCTCTGCCAGTTCCGTGGGAGAGTCGGTGATGACAGGCTCCACGCCCAAGCGCCTCAAGGCGTTTACGACCGAGTAGATGTTGCCGGCGTTATATTTTACGATAGCTACACTCATATTAGCGACATGCATTATTTATCATGCAAATTTACTAAAAAAAAAACGCTATGCCGCAAAAGTGTGTTTTTTTTTGAAACCAAGGCGTTAAAAATGAACATTTCTCTCGAAAAGCAGTATTAATTTTATAATTTTGTATCGTAAATCGTCAAAAAAGTCAATAAACTTTACAATGAGGAAATATATTCTATCCTTCGTCATGGCTTTCGCCAGTCTTTGCCTTTGGGGAGCCAATCGTCCGGCAAAGGCATACCTTTTCGGTTTTGCCTCGTCGTTCAACGACTCCACCGTGTATTTCACGGAGATACAGCAGCTCGACTCCGTTTACATAGAGTCGAAGACAAAGTTCTTGTACAGCCGTGACAACTACTCCAACCAACTGCGTGAGCATCTCCAGCAGGATGGGGTGAGCACACCCACTTGTATCACTTGTTTCGCCTTTAAGAAGAAGGACATTGAGAAGAAATACGCTCGTTTGAGGAAAAAGTACGCGGCAAACGGAAAGTTCATAGTCAAGGAGGTAAAGCAACCTGGATTTCGATACGAGGCTATCAAACCCGATGAATAAGTGATGTCACAGACAAGGTGTTCAAACATTCAAGACAGTGTCGTGGAAACGCGTTTATTTCAAGTAGCGGACCTTGTTTTTGCTATAACCTTTGTGGGATACGATGATGGCTTCCGTTTGCTACCTTCTTATCGCGCATTTGAGAAGGAGCCGTCGGATGACAGGCAGCTCTTGTTCACGTTGACCATTGACGACAACATCCATCCCGTGCCCAAGGCTCAACGTGAGAGGATAAGGGAGTTTGACACCGGCAATGGCACCACTATCGTAGACCGCCTTCCAGATGGAGGCTACCAATACATTATCAAGGACATCAACGGCGCGGAATGCGCGTTGCTCATCACCGACAAGAAATTCGCCCATTGCAGATGTGCGCTCAAAGGCAACACTTTCAGGCGCTCGTATGGGTTGAACAATGCCTTGATGCTCGTTTATGCATTCGCCGGCGCCCGTGAAGGCGCTGTTCTCGTGCATGCCTCCGTAGTGAGGCAAAACGGCCACGGATATGCTTTCATTGCCAAGAGCGGCACGGGAAAATCCACGCAGGTGAGCAATTGGCTAAAATATATCCCAGGATGCGACATGATGAACGACGACAACCCCGTGGTCAGGGTCATCGGCAAAGACTGTTTCATCTATGGTAGCCCATGGAGCGGCAAGACTCCGTGCTACCGTGACGTCAAGGCGCACTTGGGTGCCGTGACTCGCATTGACAGGAGTCTTTCCAACTCCGTAGAACGGTTGGGCGCGGTTGAGGCTTTCGCCTCGCTGTTGTCTTCTGTCTCATCAATGAAGTGGGACATTGAGCTATATAATAAAATATGTGAAACTGTAACAAGAATTGTGGAGCGCGTTCCTATATTTATCCTTCATTGCCTACCCGACAGAAACTCAGCAGAGGTGTGCCATGAGGGCATAGTGATGAAAGACGGCGTGCTGGGCTAACGATAAATGAAGCAGAGCATTTCATTCAAAAACGAAGATTTCCTGCCGGAGGTGATGCGTCTCGTCAATGCGGGCCATACGGTGACTTTGCCGTTGAGGGGCGTATCCATGCGTCCTTTTCTCGAAGACGGTCGCGACAAGGCCTTGCTGACCAAAGCCACGATGCCTAAGGTCGGCGAGCCTGTACTTGCCTTGATAGACAAGCGCTATTACGTGCTTCACCGCGTGGTGAGCATCGAAGGCGACAAGGTGACACTTCTCGGCGACGGCAACCTCTCGCCCGAGCATTGCACGGTGGACGACATTGTGGCTTCTGTCATCGGATTCTACCGAAAGGGAAGAAAACGGCTCGACCCCGTGAAAGGCAGTAAATGGAAGACATATTCGTGGATATGGATGAGGCTTAGGCCGGTGAGACGATGGCTGCTGGCATTTTATCGTCACATTTGGCTGCCACTGTTAAGAAAATAATGTGAAAAGTCAAGAAAGAAATATTTTTACCTATGAGAACAAAGAAAGGTTTCAGAGTTAACGAGATTTGCGGGTCTCACGTCATTGTGGCCGAAGGCAAGGAAAATATTGACTTCAGCGACATCATCAGCCTGAACGACAGCGCCCTGTTGCTATGGAACAGCGTAGAAGGCAAGGATTTTACCGTAGACGACCTTGCCGACATCCTCGTAGACAACTACGAGATTGACGACAACACCCCATTACCACGCGCCGTTGCCATGAAAGACGCGCAAGAGCTTGCCGACCAATGGTTGAAGGCGGGCATCATAACAAAATAAGAAAGGCGACCCGAAAAGGTCGCCTTTCTTATTGTTGTTTATCAAACTATTATCCTATTTCAAATGCTCTTCAAACCATTGTGTGATCTGCCTTAGCAGGTGATTGCGCGTGTTTCCTCCATAGATGCTGTGGTTGCGGTTGGTGTAAATGTTCTCCTTGAAGTCTTTGTCTGCCTGCACCAAAGCCTCAGTATACTCAAACGTGTTTTGTGGATGCACGTTGTCATCGGCGGAACCATGGCAGATAAGAAGCGCGCCATTGAGCTTCGACGCGCGACCTATCGGGCAATCGTCATATCCAGTGGGGTTCTCCTGTGGAGTGCGCATGTATCGCTCGGTGTAAACCGTGTCGTAGTAACGCCAACTTGTCGGTGGAGCCACTGCTACGCCAGCCTTGAACACGGGGCGACCTTCGCTCATGCTCATCAGCGTGCAGAAGCCTCCAAAGCTCCAGCCCCAGATGCCGATGTTAGCCTTGTCCACATAGGGAAGCGTGCCAAGATACAGGGCTGTCTCCACTTGGTCTTTCGACTCAAGGGCGCCTAACTTTTGGTAAGTGCACTTCTCAAACTCAGCTCCACGGCCACCGGTGCCGCGACCGTCCACGCATACCACGATGAAGCCCTGCTGGGCGAGATACATGTCGAAAGCGCCACCCTGCCCCATTGAGCCAGCGCTCCACGAGTTGACAACCTGCTGGTTGCCTGGGCCGCTATATTGGAACATGATGACGGGGTATTTGCGCGACGCGTCGAAGTTGGACGGCTTGACCATCCATCCGTCGAGCTTAACGCCCTCGGAAGTCGTAAACGAGAAAGGCTCCTTTTTCACCCAGCCATATTTCTCTGTCTTTTCCTTCAACTTCTTGTTGTCCACGTTTGTGGCTATCACGTTGCCGTTGTTGCTTCGTGTGGTATAGACGTAAGGCGTGTTGTAATCGCTCCAAGAGTTGAGGAAATACTTGAAGTCGCCTGAGAACACGGCTGAGTTCCAGCCTTCCTGTCGCGTGAGCCTCTCAGTCTTGCCGTTCTTGTGGGCAACATATATCTGCCTGTCGTGCGGATTGAGCGCGGCAGCCTGATAATAGATGTCACCAGTGGCTTCGTCCATGCCATACACGTCGGTGATGTCGTAATTGCCAGGTGCGACCTTCCTGACCAACTGCCCGTTGTGGTTGTAAACATATATGTGGTTGTAACCATCCCTATCCGAAGGCAGAAGGATATAGTTGTCGCCAATCTTCATGTTTACCATGGTCTCCTCTTTCACGTATTTGGGCACGCTCTCTTTCAAGAGCAAGTGAGCCACGGTGCTGCGGGGGTTGACGGCATAGAGATTGAGCGCGTCTTGGTGCCTCGGCATGGTGTAGACAAGAATCTTGTCGGCATTTGGCGTTGGCATTATGCGAGGCATATACCCATCGGCATCGATAGGGACTTGCAGCCTTTGCGTGCGATGGCTCTTGATGTCATAGCTCCATGCCGACATCTTTGAGTTGTCTTGTCCTGCCTTTGGGTACTTGTAGCTGTACACTCCAGGGTATACCGAAAAATCCTTGTGCTCGGGATTGCTGCCCTTATACAATTGGAGGGAATATTGCCCAACGTTCTTCTCATCGTATTTCAGCCAGCAAAGCATGGTGCCGTCAGCGTTGAAAGTCAAGGCGGTATTAAACTCAAATTCCTCCTCGTTGACCCAATCGGGAATGCCATTTATTATCTCATTGAACTTGCCATCCTTGGTCACTTGACTCTCGGCGTTGTCGTAGAGCAACTTCACGAGAAAGATGTTGTTGTCTCTCACGAATGCCACCTGCAGGCCATCGGGCGACCAAACAGGGCATTGCTGAGGACCACCATCCGACAGCTTCTCCAACTTACGGCTCTTGATGGTGTAAATGTAGAACACGGCCTTGTAGGAACGGCGATACACCTTCTCCCGATTCGTGGCAATGAGCATTCTCGTGCCGTCGGGCGACATGATGTAGCCGTCGAAGCCCTTGATTTGCTCCCCTTGGGTATGGTCTACGTCGAAGAGGACGGACGTGAGTTTGCCCGTCTTGAAAGAATACTGCTCAACGCGCTTCCCGTCAGCCGACACGCGAGCATACTGGTCGGTGCCTTTAATAGGGTTGATGCCATAGACTCCCTCCGCGGCAAACTCGCCAGAGGTTACCTGCTTGAGAGTGATAGGCTCGGACGCCAAAGAAACACTTGTCGACATAAGCAGTGACAAACAAAAAAGAATCAGTTTATTCATATACTAAATTGCTTTCATCTTGAGTAATGCAAAGTTAATACAACTTCTCCAAACAACCAAGTTTTTTGAAATCGTGGCGGAAAAATATTTTACGAGGAATGACGCTTCCGGCTTGCCACCGTAACCGCGTCGCGATTCAACCGTAACCGCGTCGCGATTCAACCGTAAAGGCAACGCGATTCAACCGTGGAGGCGACGCGATTCAACCGTAAAGCCGAAGCCATTTCTGTGGCAGGCTGAAACCACCCCAAATAGGCTCACTGTATGGGGTGTAAGTTTGGTGTATAAAAAAATATTTAGTAACTTTGCGGCAAAGTTAATCTCGAAATCATGCGCAAGTCGTTTCTCATTAATATAATATTATTGTTGCTTGTGGCATTGCCGTCACAAGCCGTGCTCAAAGAGCGGAACATAGGTGGCTCGTTGGCAATGCTACGCATAGAGCTCGCCAACTATCACAACAAGCTCGAAAGGCAATCGGGCGCGCAAAAGGACCAGCGCGAGCAGGTGATGAAACAGCTTCTCTCCACCATGAACCGTAGCCAGCAAAACGCCATAATGCTCTATTCGCAGAAGAGCGGCAACGTGTTTGACCTAACTTACGCTTGCCACGAGGCTACTGAGCAATACAAGAGCTTCAAGGAGACCGTGGGACCATTTCGTGAATATGTGGACGAGGCCAACAAGGAGATAATTAGGTATGACAGCTTGATTTCCGACCTAAGCTCGATGTACACCGCTTCCTTGTCGGACAAGGAGAAGATAGACCGCAATGTGTGTCTTACGCTCGCGGTGAACATAAGGCGCACGCTCAACTACAAGAAACAGCAAAGCCAGCAGTATATAGACATATACAAACGCACCGAGGCGAGACTGAGGGGGCTCAACGACTACGCCACCAAGCGATACGCTGAGATACAGTCGAGCATTTTCTCGAACAACGGCGACAATATCTTGTCGTTGTTGCGCAATCTCAAGAATGAAATCAAGACGACCAGTCAGACCATGGCGGAGAAATACAAGCCTACAAACAAGTTCCGCTCCGACTGGGACAGCCGCATCATCCTCATCCTGCTTGCCATAATAGTGTTCTATGCCTTGATAGCCGCGGGCGTGGCTTACCTCATTATAGGTTTTGTCATCACGCGACTTGTGAAGAAAAACAAGGCGGACTTCCTGCTTCATTGGCTTTTCGGTTCTGACGGTGGGGAGAAAGCAAAGGAAAACTTCCGCGCCAAGCGCGTCTGCATTATCCTTGCCGCTACCGTGATAACGTTTGCCGCCGTATTGGGTATGGTAAAGGCCACGATAAACCAGAACTTTCTTTCCATGGCTTCCGGCTTGCTCGTGGAGTATGCGTGGCTGATGGCTGTGATTTTGCTGTCGTTGCTCATAAGGCTCGACGGCAAGCAGATTCTTCACGGATTGAGAATCTATACGCCAATCATGGCCATGTGCTTCATAGTCATCTTCTTCCGCATTATCCTTATCCCGAATATCCTGTCCGACCTCGTGATGCCGTTGCTCCTGCTCATTTTCACCGTTTGGCAATGGTTCGCGCTCAGGAAGAACTTCCGCCAGCTTCCAGCTACCGACTCTTTTTACGCATGGGTCTCGCTCACGGTTTTCCTCGCGAGCGACGTGGCGTCGATGGTGGGATACGCCCTCTTGTCGGTGGAGATTCTCATCTGGTGGACGATGCAGCTCACCTGCATACTCACCATAACCTGCGTATCAGACCTGCTGAAGCAATATGGCAATGACCCCAAGCGAAAATACTTCGACGACGACACGCCCGTGAGCCGCACGTGGTTTTTCCGTCTCGTGTATACAGCGGCGCTGCCAATCCTTGCCACGTTGTCAATCTTGATAAGCATCTATTGGGCTGCAGACGTATTCAACCTCAGCGACACCACCCTCTCCCTCTTCAACCTCTCGCTGGTCAACACAGACAAGTTCACGTTCAGCATCATGCGTGCCGTGCAAGCGTCGGTATTCTTCTTCTTGGCCAAATACGTCAATCACGTGTCGCTTCACACGCTTCACTATCAGCTGACCCTGCGTGAGCAACGCAAGGCAAAGGAGGAAAAGCGAAAGCCAAGCATGCAAACCGTGGTGAGCCACACCGCCATCTGGCGCAACCTCATTCAGGTGATTATCTGGGGCGCGTGGCTACTCGTCACGCTCACGATATTCCACATCGACAACTCGTGGATCGTGGCAATCTCAGCGGGTCTCTCCACTGGTATCGGATTCGCAATGAAGGACATCCTGGAAAACCTGTACTATGGCATATCACTCATGGCTGGACGAATAAAGGTGGGCGACTATATATCCATCGACGGAACGAAAGGCACGGTGAGAAACATCAGCTACACGTCGACCACAGTGGAGGCTCTCGACGGCTCCGTGATTGCCTACCAAAACTCGCAACTGTTTTCCAAAAACTATAAGAACCTGACGCGAAATCATGGCAACGTGCTGTCTATCATACCCATTGGCGTGGCTTACGGCTCAAAGGTGCCAGAGGTGAAAGGTGCCATCGACGCGGCGGTGATGAAACTCAACAAGTCCAACTACATAAAGTATCTGAAAACGGTGTTCTCCGGATTTGGCGACAACTCCATCGACTTCAAGATTCTTGCATGGGTAGACTCAAGAAGGCAGACCTACGCCGAGGGAGACATCATGGAAGCCGTGTACAACGCGTTGAACGACAAGAACATTGAGATACCTTATCCGCAACGCGACATTCACATAGTGTCGGACACGGCTCACATCGTTGCCCCCACGGCATCGAAGATACAGCATGCCGACTCGGAGGAAGAGGCGGATAACATCATTATCTCGAAAAAATAGAATGCAATGGAGAATAACAAGCAAGAAAACGATATGCAGCTCAACGGACATATATATAATAATGTGAAACTGATAGCCGGCCCGTGTGTCATAGAGTCAGCGGAGCTCCTTGACATCGTTGCTCAAAAGTTGGTCGACATCAATCGTCGCCTGGGCGTAGACATCATATTCAAGGCAAGCTTCGACAAGGCCAACCGTACGAGTTTGCGCTCTTTTCGCGGCCCTGGCATAGAAAAAGGATTGCAGATGCTTGCCGACGTGAAGTCAAAGTACGGCTTGAAATTGACAACCGACATTCATGAGTCGTGGCAGGCGCAGCCAGCTGGCGAGGTAGTTGACATTTTGCAGATTCCCGCGTTTCTCTGCCGGCAAACCGACTTGCTTGTGGCGGCGGCTAAGACAGGTAAAGTGGTAAACATAAAGAAAGCTCAATTTCTCTCTGGAAAGGACATGCGCTATCCTTATGAGAAAGCCATGGAAAGTGGAGCGAAGGAGGTGTGGCTCACCGAGCGAGGCAACTGTTTCGGTTACAACAACCTCGTGGTAGACTTCCGCAACATACCCGACATGAAGGAGATAGCACAAACGGTCATCATGGATTGCACGCACAGCGTGCAGCGCCCTTCAGCCGGCAATGGCAAGACCGTGGGAGACCGGCGCTTTGTGCCGTCGATGGCACTGGCGGCAAAGGCTTTTGGCGCCACAGGCTTCTTCTTCGAAGTTCACCCCAATCCTGACCAAGGACTGTCGGACGCGGCCAACATGCTGGAACTCGACAAGCTCGAGCCGCTGATAAAAAAACTGATTGACGATTAACAAGACGAATGGCAATGACAACAAATGCACAAGAGGAAAGATTGGCAAACTCCAAGACCTATGGAGAACAATGCTTGCGCGATGAGGCGCAGGCTATCCTCAACTTGATACCACAACTCGATGAGAACTTTGAGAAAGCCGTGGAACTGATGTATCACTGCCACGGCAAGGTCATCGTGACAGGCGTGGGAAAGAGCGGCAACATTGGCGCGAAAATAGCGGCGACGCTCGCCTCCACGGGCACCCCGGCCTTTTTCATCAATCCACTCGATGCCTACCACGGCGACCTTGGCGCGATGACATCAGAGGATGTCGTGCTTGCCCTGAGCAACTCGGGGCAGACAGATGAGTTGTTGAGATTCATTCCCATATTGCTGCACATGAACGTGCCTATCATTGGCATGAGCAGAAACCCGGAGTCGTTGCTTGCCAAGTATTCGACCGTGCACGTCAAAGTTTATGTCGAGCATGAGGCGTGCCCTCTCAACCTCGCACCGACGAGTTCTACCACGGCAGCGCTTGCCATGGGTGATGCCTTGGCTGTGGCGTTGATGAGGGTCAGAAACTTCAAACCACGCGACTTCGCGCAGTTCCACCCAGGCGGTGAATTGGGCAAACGCCTACTCACTACAGCTGAGGACGTGATGCGAACCGATGACCTGCCTATCATCCCACAAGACATGCACCTTGGCGAAGCCATCATAGAGGTGTCGAGAGGAAAGTTGGGACTGGGCGTGGCACTCAACGAAGACAAGACCATCGCCGGCATAATAACCGATGGCGACATCAGGCGCGCCATGCAGAAATGGCAGGCCGAGTTTTTTGACCATACCGTGGCCGACATCATGACACGAGAGCCCAAGACGGTATTGCCAAACGTGAAAGTGTCTGAGATACAACGCATAATGCATAAGTTCAAGATACATTCGGTGCTGGTCTGCGACAAAGATAAGCACCTGTTGGGTATAGTCGACAGCTATGCCTCATCCATGCTTTAAAAAGTATTTGCCTCGAACAATGAAGTTTTTTCTACACAGGATACAAATAGTTCTTTTATTCTTATTATTGCCCTGCCTGGCCTTGGCGCAAAGCAGCGACTCTCTCATAGTTCACCATCTTGAGAAATGCGGTGTGAGCTTTTCCCGTGACAACAGCGTGACGCTGCTAATGAATGGCCAGGAAAAGTTTGATGACTTGTTTAAGGCCATAAGTGAGGCCAAGTCGTCGATCCACATGGAATATTTCAATTTCAGAAACGACTCCATAAACCACGAGCTCATAACGCGTCTCGCCAAAAAGGTAAAAGATGGTGTTGAGGTGCGCTTGCTGTTTGATGGATTCGGCAACATCTCAAACAACAAGCCTATACGAAAGACTGACATCCAGGACATCAGGAAACAAGGCATTGAGATTTATGAGTTCAACCCCGTCAGGTTCCCATGGCTCAACGACATTTGGAGCCGCGACCACAGGAAGATCGTGGTGATTGACGGGCAAGTGGCATACACGGGCGGCATGAACGTGGCCGACTATTATATTAAAGGAACCGAGAAAGTTGGCTCCTGGCACGACATGCATTGCCGTATACAAGGCTCAGAGGTCAACACGCTGCAAAGGATTTTCCTGAAGATGTGGAAAAAGGTGACGAAGCAAGACATACACGGGGAAAAGTATTTCCGAGCTTCGGGCACTGACAGCTATTTCACAGGATTGAAACCAGACACTTGTTGCAGCGCCGGGCATAAAATGGTCGGGATAATAAACCGTGAACCACACACTTCCAACAAGATTATAAGGGAGTTTTATACCAATGCCATACGCTACGCGCAAGACAGCATCAAGATTATCAATCCATACTTCACGCTTAACCACAAAATCAAGAAAGCATTGAAGGATGCCGCCAAGCGCGGAGTGAAAGTGGAGATAATGCTTTCAGTGAAGTGCGACATTCCACTGACACCCGACTGCGGATTCTACAACGCCCACAAATTGATGAAGAAGGGGTGTACCATTTGGCTGTACGAACCAGGCTTCCACCATACGAAGATAATCATGGTGGACGGAAAGTTTTGTACCGTTGGCTCGGCAAACCTCAACGCCCGCAGCCTTGCATGGGACTATGAAGAAAACGCCGTGATAATAGACCCATGCACGACCGATGAACTCGACCAGCTGTTTGATGCCGAGAAAAAAGATTCTTTCAGGCTCACTCCTGAGATATGGAAGAAATGGAGAACCCCATGGCAACGGTTCCGTGGATGGTTCGCCCACCTTCTCACACCATTCATATAGTCAGAGTTTCACGCTGCTGATGTCTACCAAATTATTTACGATTGCGTAAATGGTGAGACCGGCAGGCGAGTGTATTTGCAACTTCTTGGCTATGTTGCGACGATGAGTAATGACCGTGTTGGTAGAGATGAACAAGTGCTCAGCTATCTCCTTGTTTGTCATGCCTTGAACGAGAGAGATTATGACCTCTCTCTCTCGGTCGCTGAGAGCCTCATCGGAGGGTTTAGCCTTTCCTATGATGTTTTGTATTTTCATGCTCACCTCGCTCTGCCTTGACCTTTGCTCCAACAGGCGAACAGCAGGAATGAAGATATGTTCCTCTACGGCGGCGTGTTGACGAAGCCATTCCTCACAGTTGTATATGTCGTAGAGCGTCGAGGTGAGTTGATGGTTGTGCAAACCATCAGACGGCAAGTATTTTATGATAATGTTCTTGAGTTCCTTGAGCTTACGGTCTGTGGCGGAATGATGCTTTGAGTAGGTTTGCACGTCGTAGCCCGAGGGCTGCTCATGTCGTTCAAGTGCCTCCACGTATGGGAACACCGTCTTTTCCTCGTACTGCATATGATTTCTCGTGGTATGCTCATATTCAGAGTAAATCTTGAGTATCAGTTTTGCCAAGTTGTTGTCTTGGTCAAGTGCCTCCTCGAGTTTTTTCCTGATAGTAGGCAACTGATAGCCAAGAAAATAGTCGTGGCTGGCTTTAAGATAATGAATAAGAGTGGGTACAGAGATATTTGCCGCGTCCTCAAAAATCTTGCAGCCATTCACCGTGAAGTTGACCACTGCAAGGAAGGTGTAGGTGTCTACTTTCTCATCATCGCACACCTCCTCCACGGTCTTGTCACCAAAGCCAAGGTTAATACCGAAAGCGCCCAGACTTTGTAATACCGAGTAGTTGTCACCGATAACGTTAATTAGCTTATCGGTAGGCTCATATACTTTCTGGTTCTTCATATATCATAATGAGTTTGCTCTTGCAAAAGTATGAAATTATGGTAGGTTATGGACAGTCTCGTGCGCTTTTATGACTTTTCGTGAGGCAAAATACCTAAAAATGGGGATGGCGCATTGTTTTACAAATGCCATCGGTAGCCACGTCGAGCCCGCTGAGGGGATGTGACAAATCCGCCTATGCTTCCTCCACCGGCAGCCCCACGATATTGTGCCCAACGGTCTCGAATGCGACTGACGTAGTTCACGGTCTCGGCGCCTCGCATATATCCATTTCTCACGACAGGATCATTATAATATTGCGGTTGAGATAACTTTAACACGAAATCGGAAACCTCACCCCAACTGTGGTAGTCGCGTCCGTGTTTCCTTGCCAAAGCCATTGCATCGCGCACGTGGTTTGCCCCACCATTATAGCTCGCGAGCTGGAACCAGACACGCTCCGATGCTGGCACGTCGGCGAAGTGGCCACCAAGCTCAAGCATGTATTTCGCAGCCGCGGCAATATTCTCTTCCGGATTATAGAGCGATGACCGCGGTATGCCCAAATGGTCAGCAGTGCCTGGCATAATCTGCATCAAGCCGCAAGCCCCAGCCCACGAGCGAGCATTAGGGTCAAAGGTCGACTCTTGATAACACTGCGCTGCCATTAATCTCCAATCAAGACGGGCAAGTGGCGCGTACATCATGAAATACTTATCATAGCGTGAGATAATGCCCTTAGAGCGATTGAGCATGGGAGAGTATACATGACGGCGGACACTGGCAGTTGAAAGCCAAAACGATTCCTCGCGGCGTGTCTTTGCCACCATGTCTTTCTTGAACCAGGAATCAATGCTGTCTGCAAGGTCTTTGTTGTCAGAATTGACAGCCCATCCATGCTTTAACGAATCAACCTTTACGTTGGTATAGTCAACACCCTTTACGGAGTCGGGCAATTGGAGAGCCGCAATATCCACATCACCACTCTTAATCTTACGGACCACCTCGGCGGTGTCCTTACAAACATCAACACGAAGCGACACGCCTAACTTGTCGGCAAACTTCTGACAGAGAAGATATTGCAATCCCATGCCACGGCCATGGTAGTCATAGTAAGTCTCAGGGCCAGACAATGTTGCTATTATCATCTCGCCATTGCTTACTATGTCATTAAGACCAAATTTTCCGCCTTGCGGAATAGAGTCGCCTTCAATAGGCGTTCCCCAAGGCGTCATCTCTACTTGTTTTTTTTCTTGGCACGAAGCCAAGAAAAACAGGCAGGAAAGGAATATTATGCAATTAATATGAAACCTCATAGACTTATTAAATACAAAATTACGAACTTTATTGGATATATAAGAAAAATGCGCTAATTTTGCAAAGAATATTAGCAAATTGAGCGAAAAAGGAACAAACACATAAAAATATGTTAAGAATTGCCATTCAGTCAAAAGGACGCCTTTACGAGGACTGCATGAATCTCCTTGCCGAGGCTGACATCAAAGTAAGTCCAAGCAAGCGTACCTTGCTCGTGCAGAGCACTAACTTCCCGCTGGAGGTCCTCTTCCTTCGTGACGACGACATTCCCCAAAGTGTTGCAAGTGGTGTAGCCGACATTGGCATCGTGGGTGAGAATGAATATGAGGAGCGACAAGAGAAAGTCCAAATCATAGATCGCCTTGGTTTCTCCAAGTGCCGTTTGTCATTGGCAATTCCCAAGGCCGCCAATTATGAGGGACTCGAATGGTTCAACGGGAAGAAGATAGCCACAAGTTATCCCGGCATCCTCAAACGTTTCCTCAACAAGAATAATATTCATGCCGACATCCATGTCATAACGGGCTCCGTGGAAATAAGCCCTGGCATTGGTTTGGCTGATGCCATCTTCGACATCGTGAGCAGTGGCTCAACACTGGTCCACAACAATCTGAAGGAGGTGGAAGTTGTCATAAAGAGCGAGGCACTGCTTATCGGCAACCTTAACATGGACGAAGAGAAACACGACATCTTGAACGAGATGCTATTCCGTTTCAAGGCGGTCAGGTCGGCACAAGACAAGAAATATGTCATGATGAACGCGCCAAAAGACAAGATTGCTGACATTACGGCTGTGCTGCCAGGAATCAAGAGCCCAACCATCATTCCTCTCTCCGACCCCAACTGGTGCGCAATACATACAGTGCTCGACGAGAAACGTTTTTGGGAAATTATCAATAAACTGAAAGAACTTGGCGCACAAGGAATCTTGGTGAGCCCAATTGAAAAAATGATTCTTTAAGAGAATGAACATTATAAAATATCCAGCAAAATCAGACTGGAACTCAATAGTTGAGCGCCCTCACATGGACTTGTCAAAGCTCAACGCTACGGTGTCGGGTGTGCTACAAGACATCAAGGAAAATGGTGATGAGGCGATTAAAAAATATGAGGAGAAGTTTGACCATGTGAAATTGACTTCCCTCAAGGTTAGTGAGGAAGAGATTGAAGAGGCCTTCAAGTCCATTGACAGCGACTTGAGAGAATCCCTTGAACAGGCTCATCACAACATTGCCGTTTTTCATGAGGCACAGAAGTTTGGAGAAAAAGGAGAAGGACGCCACATCGAGACGTGTAAAGGCGTGACGTGTTGGCAAAAGAGCATAGCCATAGAAAAGGTAGGGCTATACATTCCTGGTGGTACCGCGCCACTCTTTTCCACTGTTCTCATGCTCGCCACACCAGCGAAAATTGCCGGATGCAGGGAGATTGTGCTTTGTACGCCTCCAAACAAGGAAGGTAAAATAAATCCTGCCATTCTTGCGGCAGCAAAAATAGCAGGAGTAAGCAAGATATATAAAGCTGGTGGTGTTCAAGCCATTGGAGCAATGGCTTATGGCACGGAAACCGTGCCTAAGGTTTACAAGATTTTTGGCCCTGGCAACCAATTCGTAATGGCCGCCAAGCAGCAAGTAAGCCTTCACGAAGTGGCTATCGACATGCCGGCAGGACCAAGCGAAGTGTGCGTGTATGCTGATGAAACAAGCAACCCAATGTACGTCGCCGCAGACCTCTTGTCACAGGCTGAGCACGGAATCGACTCACAAGTCATCTTGATTACCACATCAGAGAAAGTTCTGCATGACGTGAAGCGTGAGATTGACAACCAGTTGCAACCACTTCCGCGTCGCGAGATTGCCTCAAAAACGTTGGAGAACTCTAAGCTCGTCCTTGTACACGACAGCGAGGAAGCAATGGCCCTTTGCAATCTCTACGCGCCAGAACACCTTATACTTGCCACGACTCAATACGAACAACTTGCTGACAAAGTAATCAATGCAGGCAGCGTGTTCCTCGGTCAGTGGGCATGCGAGAGCGCGGGCGATTATGCCAGCGGCACAAACCATACACTTCCTACCCACCAATACGCACTCGCATACAATGGGGTGAACCTTGACAGTTACAACCGCAAGGTGACATTCCAATACCTCAATGAGGACGGCATTCGCAGTATCGGCAAGACCGTTGTATGCATGGCGGAGAACGAGCAATTGGAAGCTCACGCCAACGCCATGCGGCTAAGGATGAATAGTCTCAAAAAGAAAAACAATTAGACATGAAACAGCTTCGCGACTTGGTAAGACCAAACATTTGGAAACTTGCGCCGTACAGTTCAGCACGAAACGAATATAGTGGGCATGAGGCGCACGTGTTCCTTGATGCCAATGAGAATCCTTACAACTCGCCTCTGAACCGTTATCCTGACCCCTTGCAGACGAAAGTTAAGGAAAAGTTATCCAAATACAAACAGGTTGAGCCTGAGTGCATTTTCCTTGGAAATGGCTCGGATGAAGCCATTGATTTGGTTTACAGGGTGTTTTGTCGGCCACAAGTAGACAATGTCGTCGCCATTGAACCAACATACGGAATGTATAAGGTATGCGCCGACATCAACGACGTGGTTTACAAGCCTGTTCTGCTCGATGAAAGTTATCAAATGAACGCGGATAAGCTTTTGGCGGCATGCGATAGGCATACCAAGGTCGTGTGGCTTTGCTCTCCAAATAATCCCACGGGAAACAATCTCGATGTTGGCGAGATGGAGAAAGTGATAACTCGCTTTGATGGCATCGTTGTCGTTGATGAGGCTTACAGCGATTTTTCCACGGTGTCAACTTTCAGGAAACGCCTTGCCGAATTTCCCAACATAATAGTCCTCAACACCATGAGCAAGGCTTGGGGATGCGCGGCTATTCGATTGGGGATGGCGTTCGCAAGCAAGGAGATTATAGATTTATTCAACAAGGTGAAATATCCCTATAATGTCAACTTGCTCACTCAAAAACAAGCACTTGAAGAACTTGACAATGTGGAGATGGTCGAGAAATGGGTCAATATCATTCTTTTGGAACGAAAACACATGGTGCAAGCCTTCAAGGATCTTCCAGAATGTCTTGAGGTATTCCCGACAGACGCTAATTTCTTTCTCGCGCGCATGACAGACGCTCAAGGAATATACGATTATCTCGTTGAAAAGGGCATCATCGTGAGAAACCGCACGCGAGTGAGGTTATGCAAAGACTGTCTTCGCATCACCATAGGTTCACCAACAGAAAACTCTGAATTGCTCAGCGCACTTAGAAACAGAGGGTAAACCTTTGGTGATGGAATACATGTCTTTTGAATTCTCTCTACCGTAGAGACGTGGGAGGCTTATGGCTTTACGAGTGTTCCTATTTCCTCACCGTCAATCACTTTCTTGAGATTGCCAATAACATCCATATTGAAAACGTAGATTGGTAGATGGTTGTCTTGACACATACAGATTGCGGTGAGGTCCATGACTTTCAATCCACGCTCAAGCACCTCATGATAGGAAATCTCCTTGAACTTCTTTGCCGTTGGGTCTTTCTCTGGGTCTGCCGTGTAGACACCATCCACACGCGTGCCTTTCAACATCACGTCAGCCTCTATCTCAATGCCTCGAAGCGATGAGCCTGTATCAGTTGTGAAGTACGGATTTCCTGTGCCTGCCGAGAAAATACAGATGTATCCAGCTTCAAGGGCATCTATAGCTTTCCACTTATTGTAGAACTCACCTATCGGCTCCATCCTTATGGCTGTCATTACCTTGTTTTTCACCCCAATGGCTCCCAATGCAGAACTTAGCGCCAAAGAGTTGATGACTGTGGCGCACATCCCCATTTGGTCACCCTTCACGCGGTCAAAACCCTTTTGAGAGCCGCTAAGCCCGCGGAAAATGTTGCCACCGCCAATGACGATGCCTATCTCCACGCCCATGTCGTGTATTTCCTTTATTTGGGCAGCATAGTCAGCAAGTCGCTGTGGGTCAATGCCAAATCCTTGCTTACCCATTAAGCTCTCGCCTGAGAGCTTGAGCAGAATTCTCTTAAAACGTGCCATTTGTTTATATTTTATGATGTATGTGATTTAATGTTTTAATGAACGCTTCTGTTTAGATGATAAACTCCACTTCCTTGAAGGCATAACTCCTTATCTTGCCTTCTTTATCTCTCAAAATCAAGTGTCCATCGTCCTCTACCTCTACCAGTGCGGCCTCAAACTCGCCTTCGTCATCACGATATTTGAAAAAGCCGTGACCACGGTATAGAAAAGATGTATACAAACTCACTATCTTTTCGTAGTTGCCATTACGCAAGTCGTTAAGATATGAGGAAAAGGCATCTACAACTTTTTTAAGCAAAACATCCGTGTCAATCTCCTTGCCCACAATCTGGACAAGCGACACGGGATTGGGAGCATCACTATGGAACTCTTTTTGGTTTACATTTATTCCAGTACCAATAATGCAATCCCTAATATGATTTTGTGACAAATGATTTTCAATGATTGTCCCACTGATTTTCTTGTCTTTCCAATATATGTCATTGGGCCATTTGATCATGATGTCACTTGTGTAATTGGAAAGAACATCATGCAGGGCTATCGCAACGGCTTCGGAAATAAGAAATTGGGAGCGCAACGGAACCCAAACAGGATGACACAATAGGGAAAAGAGCAAGTTCTTGCCACGCTCACTCTCCCATTTGTTTGTGCCTTGCCCCCTACCGGAAGTTTGGAACTTGGTTGAAACCACGGTCAGTTCCTTACCATTGCTTTCAACTTCTGAAAGATGGTTTCTAAGATATGTACTTGTAGAGTCCGTCTCGTCCAACTGTATATAGTTGACTTGAGGTTGATTATTCTTTTTCCTGTCAAATAAGGAGAGGATTGAACGCATCTTCAATATGGTTTACTGTTATTTGTTTACTGTTCCTTTTACCTGTGATTGCCACGATGTCAAAGCGAAGTTCCTCACTTATGTCGTGTGACTTCACATACTCGTCAGCCGCGACCATCAAGTGCCGCATCTTTTTCACGTTCACGGCATCCTCCGGACTTGCCACATCGTCATTGCTGCGAGCCTTTACTTCCACAAACACCACAGTTGTCATGTCGGGTGTTTTGCAAATGATGTCTATGTCGCGTTTGCTTCTGCCAAATGTCCAGTCGCGCTCCAAGATTATGTAGCCTTTCTTTTGGAGAAATTCGGTAGCATAGTCCTCGCCCCATTTACCGTAATCGTTGTGCTCTGCCATTATATGCAATATTATTGTGCAAAAATAGTTTTTTTCTTTTATAATTCAAAGAGAAAGTCTAACTTTGTGGAAACAAAACCGAATTATGCAAGAAGAGCATTCCAATCGTGATGAATATTTCATGCGTCTCGCAATAGCCGAGGCCAAGGTCGCATTTGAGGAAGGCGAGATTCCTGTCGGAGCCGTCATCGTGGCTGACGACAAGGTCATCGCACGCGCGCATAACCAGACTGAGACTTTGCACGATGTGACGGCTCACGCTGAGATGCTTGCCATCACGTCAGCAGCGAGCCTCCTTGGTGGCAAATATCTCTCTGGCTGTACATTGTATGTCACTGTTGAACCTTGCGTAATGTGCGCAGGAGCATTGGGATGGGCACAGATGAGCAGAATCGTTTATGGTGCCTCTGATGACAAGAGAGGTTATTCCGTTTTCGCGCCTCACGCCTTGCATCCGAAGGCTAAGGTCAAAAGCGGAGTGCTTGAAAAAGAGTGCAAAGCCTTGATGCAATCGTTTTTCGCATCAAGGCGTCGATAGCGTGTTACTTCACTACGATAACGAGATACTTGCTCGTGCTCCAGAAGAGTTGCGGATTGGTAATTACCAATGTATACATCTTATTATTGTCCCGAGTAAGCTCATAGCTTCCCATTGGGTGCGAAGTCAACAGTCGTGCCGACTTAGAATAAAGCCTAATCTCCTTTGTCACGCGAATGTCAATCTTAGTGAAGTAGTTTCGGTTGAAGTTCTGCTGCAACACCTTGTCGCCTAAAAGAATGCGCTGTTCCCTGAGCTCAGGTCGCGTTCCAAAGACATACCAAGCAGTATTAAGTTGGGTCTCCTGATTGTTTATAATTTGCGACTTCTCATCGCTTTCGCTCTTCAACTCAGTAACGTTGTCGTTCAAGTTGCTGATAGTTTGGTCAAGCTCGGCTATGTGTATGTTTCTTGCGTCAAGTTCTGCCCGAAGCTGCTGCAATTGTTGATCTTTCTCGTCCAGTTGCCGCAACATGTTGGCAATGACTTTCTTAAGTTCTTGACTTTTGAAGTCACTGTCGCGCAATTGTCCACGCAGCTTCTTTATAAGTTCCCTGTTTTGCTGCATTCTGTCGGCAATGAACTTAATGTCTTCCTTTATCTGGTCTGCCTTGTCTGCACGTTCATCGTCCTGTATCAGGTTTACTCTGTTCTCCGCCTCGCTTATCTCGTTGAAACCTTCTTGTATTTCATTCATCGTGGCCATCATGTTGTTGATTTGCGTGTCACGTTGTGAGATAATCTGTTGTAAAGAGTCGTCTTTGGTTACAGTCGGCCTGTTCACCACAGGTGCTTTATATTCTTTGCAACCAGAAAAAAGCAATGCAATGATAACAAAGAAATTAAATAAGCTTTCTCTCATGGCAAATCCTCCTTATCCATGTCGTGTCGTTTGTTTTTCTTTTCGGGTTTTACCTTTTCTTTCCCCGCCAACACTATCACTATTTCGCCTTTCGGTTCCACTTCTTCAAAATGAGCAATTACCTCTTCAAGAGTGCCTCTAACGTGTTCTTCGTGTATTTTGCTAATTTCTCTCGCCACACTAACTTGACGATCACCGCCAAACACTTCGCTAAACTGTTTAAGTGTTTTCAGTGTGCGATAAGGCGATTCATAAAAGACCATCGTACGCGTCTCGTCCTTAAGACTCTCCAAATGGGTTTGGCGACCTTTCTTTTGAGGCAGGAAGCCCTCAAAGCAAAAACGGTCGCAAGGAAGACCTGAAGAGACAATGGCTGGTATGCAAGCAGTCGCTCCCGGCAACGTTATCACGTTGATGCCTTCCCTGGCAGCCTCACGAGCGAGGAAGAATCCTGGATCGCTGATGCCAGGGGTGCCAGCGTCGCTGATTTGCGCTATTGTCATTCCTGCTTTCAGCTTTTCTATGATGCCAGCCGTGGTGCCATGCTCGTTGAACTTATGGTGAGCCATGAGATGGTTCTTTATGTCATAATGCTTCAATAGGATGCCTGAAGTGCGGGTATCCTCTGCAAGCACGAGGTCAGCCTCCTTGAGAATGCGAAGGGCGCGGAGCGTAATGTCCTCCATGTTGCCCACTGGTGTCGGAACGATGTATAATGTACCCATAGTCGGAACAAAAATAGGTAATATTTTTTAATGTGACAAGGTTTTGGAAAAATCTTTGCAATTTTTAAGAAGCTCCTTCAAATTATATTGTTTACCTTTGCACGCATGATTGACAATCTCGTGGGGGAGATCCACCGCCCCGGCAGAATAGAGGTGGTTTGTGGATCCATGTTCTCAGGCAAGACCGAGGAGCTCATTCGCCGATTGAAACGCGCGCGGATAGCTCGTCAGCAGGTCATGATTTTCAAACCAGCCGTTGACACTCGTTATTCCGAGGAGAAAGTGGTGAGCCATGACCACAACTCAATAGGTTCAACGCCAGTGGCTGATTCCAATGCCATGATGAAAGCCGCACAAGGCTATGATGTGATTGGTATTGATGAGGCCCAATTCTTTGATGATGGCATTGTCAATGTTTGCAATCAACTCGCTTACAATGGTATGCGGGTCATCGTGGCTGGTCTTGACATGGATTATCTTGGCAAGCCTTTTGGACCCATGCCCAAACTTCTATCCATTGCCGACGAGGTGACCAAGGTTCACGCCATTTGTGTCAAGTGCGGCTCATTGGCTTACGCAAGCCATCGCCTCGTGAAAAACAATGCTCAAGTCATGCTCGGCGAGAAAGAAGAATACGAGCCACTCTGCCGCGATTGCTTCAAGCGAGCCTTCGAGGAGGACGAACGCAACGCCAGATCAAAGAACCTCTTTGAATAATATTTCAACCTTTTTCTTGCTTGGCTCACTGAAATAATGTAATTTTGCAGAAAACAAGACAAGAATAGTAAATAACAGAACAAGAAGAGTGTATTTCTGACCACACTCAGAGCAATATACACTGTCATAGAGAATACAGTAAAACACACATATTTTATTATGGGATTATTAACAGGAAAGACAGCTCTCATTACAGGAGCAGCACGTGGCATTGGCAAGGCCATTGCCCTTAAGTTTGCCAAGGAAGGCGCCAACATCGCTTTCACCGACTTGTTTATTGATGAGGAGCATGGCGGTCTCCAGACCGAACGCGACATTCAGGCTCTTGGCGTGAAGGCAAAGGGATATGCAAGCAACGCAGCCGACTTCGCCCAGACAGCTGATGTCGTGGCAAAGGTAAAGGAAGAGTTTGGCTCTATCGACATTCTTGTCAACAACGCCGGTATAACAAAGGATGGCTTGATGCTCCGCATGACTGAGCAACAATGGGATGCCGTCATCAACGTAAACCTCAAGTCAGCATTCAACTTCATCCACGCTTGCGTGCCTGTGATGATGCGTCAACGCTGTGGTTCCATCATCAACATGTCGAGTGTTGTTGGTGTTCACGGCAACGCAGGACAGTGCAACTATGCCGCTTCGAAGGCTGGCCTTATCGCACTCGCCAAGAGCATCGGTCAGGAGATGGGCTCAAAGGGCATTCGCGCAAACGCCATCGCTCCTGGATTCATCGATACAGCAATGACACAGGCTCTTCCAGATGACATCCGCAAGGCTTGGATCAAGAACATTCCATTGCGTCGCGCCGGAACGGTTGACGACATTGCCAACACGGCTCTTTATCTCGCTTCAGATCTCTCAAGCTACATCTCTGGTCAGGTAATCCAGGTTGATGGCGGTATGAATATGTAATGAAGCCAGTTTACGAAGACAATCATATCATAATCGTCTATAAGGAAAGTGGCGAAATCGTTCAAGGTGACAAGACCGGCGACAAGCCACTCTCCGAGACGGTGAAGGAATATATCAAGGCGAAGTATCACAAGCCGGGAAATGTTTTTCTCGGCGTGGTGCATCGCCTTGATCGTCCTGTGTCAGGTTTGGTGGTTTTCGCCCGCACGTCGAAAGCCTTGTCACGCCTCAACGACATGTTTCGCAAGGGCGAGGTTCACAAGACCTATTGGGCTATAACCCACGAGATGCCGCCTCAGCAAGAAGGCACGTTGACCAATTGGCTAACGCGCAACGAGAAGCAGAACAAGAGCTACGCCTACGACCATGAGGTTCCAGGGGCAAAGAAAGCCATATTGCACTATCGAGTGATAGCCAACAGCGAAAACTACCACCTCTTGGAGGTACAGTTGATGACCGGGCGTCACCACCAGATACGTTGCCAGCTCGCTTCAATGGGTTGTCCCATCAAGGGCGACTTGAAATATGGCGCGCGACGTTCCAACCCGGACGGCAGCATATCGCTGCTTTCTCATGAGATGGAGTTTGTACATCCTGTATCTAAAGAGACCATTCACGTGGTATCGCCATTGCCAAAAGACAAGTTGTGGTCAGCCTTTAGGCTCGACAAACAAGAATAAAGCCATGACAGAACAAACATATCCCCACGACTTTGAGACATATTGGGAGAAGCACAAGGCCGACTTGATAAGTCAAGCACCACGCGCACTCAAGGAAGAGCGAGAAAACAACGGCAAGATGAACACCGCCGGCGACTGGCTGCTGTTTGCCCTGCCCGTCATAGTCATCATTGGGTTCACCAATACCGACTTCATAAAGAATGAGCTGCTCAGGTTTGTCGTGGCACTTGTCATTGGCATGGCGTGTTTTGTCGTCACGGTCTACATCAAGCCTTACGTCACGGGCAAAAGAAGCATCGTTGACATAGACGCGGACATCAAAGACTATTTCTACAGCGTTTACAAGGAAAAGCGCTCTGAAGGCTCACGTTCTTAGTGAGCCTTTTTTATTTTAAATGATGTCACACGTCCATCAAGTCGCTCATTATGCGATTGCTTATGTTTATACCCTCACGGGTCAGATGAAGGTGCCCATTCTCCATTGACATGAGACCGCGAGCCACATATGCTTTGGCGTTGTCAAGCAGGAAGGCACGGTGACTGTTGTCAAGCCTATCGAGGCAAATGCCCTCGCGAGTGCGCAAGGCTGTCGTCACGATGTCATCGTAGTGGGTATCGCTGTCTATTTTCTCTTCCTCGTAAGGCAAGTTGCCGTGCTCGATGGCATCCATATACATTATTATATCGTCAGGGTTCCAATGGCGTGTCATCTCATAATAGGAATGCGCCCCGGCGCCGATGCCAATATAGGGTACGTCATGCCAATAGCTTGAATTGTGCCTGCTGCGCCACTTGCTCACCCCTGCACCGTCAAGGCGCGCGAAATTGCTTATCTCATAGTGCTCATACCCCGCGATCTCCAGCGTGTCGATAAGCTCAGAGTACATCCTTAGGCTCAATTCCTCGTCTATCTCTTTCACCTTGCCTTGCTCAAGCAT
>DAIOUH010000003.1:39065-41763 GCA_036751585.1 Prevotella sp.
CGACGTGGTGGAATAAAAACCACAATAGACACATCGCGAAGCGCAAAAAGGAATGTGAACATAAAGACCTGCGGAAGATGACATATCGCTCAAACTATGTTGATTTTTCTATATTTGAACACGAAATTACTAATTTCTTTTAAAATATCGCACAATTCCGATTTTTTTCTTTGAACTTGTTGTTTTTTTTCCTAACTTTATCAATGGTTTAAGAAATAAACCGATAGACGAAACCAAGACTAACTTTAAAACACTTTTGATATGCGAGTTTATCAAACCAACGAAATTAAGAACATCGCGCTCATTGGCGCCAAAGGTAGCGGCAAGACCACGCTTGCCGAAAGTATGTTGTACGAAGCTGGAGTAATCAAGCGTCGTGGTAGTGTAGAGGCTAAGAACACTGTCTCCGACTTCATGCCCGTGGAGCTCAACCTTGGCTACTCGGTGTTTCCCACCGTTTTCCATGCAGAATGGAACAACAAGAAGCTCAATATCATAGACTGCCCTGGATCCGACGACTTCGTTGGAGGAGCAATCACAGCCCTTAACGTTACCGACCAGGCGCTAATCCTCATCAATGGTCAGTATGGCCCTGAGGTTGGCACGCAAAACAACTTCCGATACACCGAAAAGCTGAAAAAGCCTGTCATCTTCCTCATCAACCAGTTGGACTCCGACAAGTGCGACTTCGACAACCTTATCACGCAGATGCAGGAGATTTATGGCAACAAGTGCGTGCAGATTCAATACCCACTTGAGACAGGCCCTAACTTCCACAGCCTCATCGACGTGCTCATAATGAAGAAACTCTCGTGGGGTCCCGATGGCGGAGAGCCAAAGCGTGAGGACATTCCCGCCGAGGAGAAGGAGAAGGCCGACGAGCTGCATCGCGCGCTGGTGGAAGCTGCCGCCGAAAACGATGACACGCTGATGGAAAAATTCTTCGATGATGAAAACTCGCTTACCGAAGACGAACTGCGCCTTGGCATCCGCAAGGGCTTGATAAACCGCGACATGTTCCCGATTTTCTGTGTCGATGCTCACAAGGACATGGGCGTGCAGCGCTTGATGGAGTTCCTTGGCAACGTGGTGCCATTCGTCAGCGACATGCCGGCTTACCGCGACACGCGCGGCGAGGAGGTGCCTGCCGATGCCAACGGCCCTGAGAGCCTGTACTTCTTCAAGACGAGCATGGAGCCGCATATTGGCGAGGTGAGCTATTTCAAGGTAATGAGCGGCAAGGTAAAAGCCGGCAACGACCTCACCAATGCCGACCGTGGTTCAAAGGAGCGTCTCGGACAAATTTACGCTTGCGCCGGCAGCAACCGCATACCCGTGGACGAGATGCAGGCTGGCGACATTGGCTGCACCGTGAAGTTGAAGGACGTGAAGACAGGAAACACTCTCGACGGCAAGGACTTTGACAGCGTGAAGTTTGACTTCGTGAAGTATCCTCGCCCGAAATACTCGCGCGCCATCAAGGCCAAGAATCCACAAGACATGGAGAAGGTGATGGCGGCATTGCTCAAGATGAGGCAAGAGGATCCAACGTGGGTAGTGGAGCAAAGCAAGGAGTTGCGCCAGACCATCGTCCACGGACAAGGCGAGTTCCATTTGCGCGTGCTGAAATGGCGCTTGGAGAACAACGAGAAGTTGCAGGTGGAATACGAGGAGCCACGCGTGCCTTATCGCGAGACCATCACCAAGAAGGCCCAGGCAAGCTATCGCCACAAGAAGCAGAGCGGTGGCGCTGGGCAGTTTGGTGAGGTGGCTCTTATCGTCGAGCCTTACGCTGAGGGTATGCCTGATCCCGTGAGCTATAAGTTCAACGGTCAGGAGTTCAAGATGAACATCAAGTCGAAAGAGGAGAAAGACCTTCCATGGGGCGGCAAGTTGCAGTTTATCAACTCCGTAGTTGGTGGCGCCATCGACCTCAGGTTCATGCCTGCCATCCTCAAGGGCGTGATGGACTGCATGGAGCGCGGCCCACTGACGGGCAGTTACGCTCGCGACGTGCGTGTCGTTGTCTACGATGGCAAGATGCACCCGGTAGACTCAAACGAGCTTTCCTTCACTTTGGCTGCGCGCCACGCTTTCTCAGAGGCGTTCAAGACGGCTGGTCCGAAGATTCTTGAGCCTATATATGATTTGGAGGTTTACGTGCCATCCGATTACATGGGCGACGTGATGAGCGACTTGCAAGGCAGGCGCGCCATCATCATGGGCATGGACGCCGAGGCTGGTTACCAGAAGCTCACCGCGAAGATTCCTTTGAAAGAGCTGTCCAACTACAGTGTCGCACTCAGTTCCCTCACTGGTGGCAGGGCATCGTTCAACGCCAAGTTCGCAAGCTACGAACTTGTGCCCAACGACATACAGACCAAGCTCATAGCGGCTCACGAGGCTGAGCAAAAGGACGAAGAATAAAATCAGCACTTAAACGAAAAAGGCGGCTCCATTGTTGGAGTCGCCTTTTTTCATTGTGGTAATACTATGGTTTCAGCCTTATTCTATCTAACTGTTCATGACTAATGAAATATCGCTTCATTGGTCTGTATCATTATGTCGTAAAAATTTTCATTAATCTACGAATTGGACATTCTTCTAATGAGTGATCTTCAGAAAAGGACAGGATGAAAGAGGTGCTGACACAAGAGGGAATAAGTGACTTCCATGAGACTGCTGACTTTAAGGCGGC
>DAIOUH010000004.1:0-41505 GCA_036751585.1 Prevotella sp.
CGAAAATTTAGTTTAACTTTGCAAACATAAATCGAAGTGGTGCTAATGGCCCAAAAATATAGTTGAATAATGGAAAACGAGAATTTGAAGGATAGAATCAAGGAGATTATGGACAGCAAGCACATGAACAATAAAGTGTTTGCAACCGAGACAGGCATCAACGAAGGAACCTTGAGTTTGCTTCTTCGTGGTAAGACCCAGCCTACCCTAAAACATTATGAGGCCATTCATACTCGTTTTCCAGATATTGCCATGGAATGGCTTTTTGATGGTAAAGGGCCAATGTATCAAAATCAGGCCCCTACAGAGTCTGGTGCCGATACTTCCGTGAACCATCCACAGACGATAACCTCGATAAACAATTCTATGTCAGGTGAGGCGTCTTCTTTAGATAATGCCGCTCAAGGCATAGGTGGCGGCTCAAACGTTCGCCCCTCTACCCTCTTTGATCAGAGTGGTTATAAAGGCGGCTTTGGGGATCAAGGGCACGATAAAAATATTGTCAAAATATTAAACAATCGACAGCGTAAAATTACAGAAATAAGGGTGTTTTTTGATGACCAAACTTGGGAGTCGTTTGTCCCTAAAAAATAATTTTGCCTTCCTTTTTTGGCGTCTACGGATAAAACAATTATCTTTGTGGTTGTAAAGTCCAACCTTATATATATATGAACGGTAATCACGATTACCTTCACTAATTTACAACCATGAAAAAATATTGTTTAGACCTTCGCGTAGTATCCGCGTCGCATCTTTCAGACCATCATGTCTTGTTGAAGTTGACCCATGACGATGCCCTCCCTGGCATGATTCCTGGTCAATTTGTGGAAGTTCGCGTTGATAATTCTCCAACCACATTTCTTCGTCGTCCAATCTCAATCAATTATGTGGACTATGATCGCAATGAGTTGTGGTTACTTGTCGCAGGCATTGGCGATGGCACCCGCCACCTTTGCCAGTTACACGAAGGCGACACCGTAAATTGCCTTTTGCCACTTGGTAATGGTTTCAGTCAAGTTTCCCATAAAAAGGTGCTGCTTGTGGGTGGCGGTGTAGGTGTTGCTCCTCTCCTTTGGCAAGGCTGCAAGTTGAAGCAAGAAGGATCCGAGCCTTCTTTTCTTTTAGGAGCCAGGTCGGCAAAGGATTTGTTGGAGCTGGATCTTTTCAAGACGATTGGAGCTGTTTATATCACCACTGAAGACGAGTCAGAGGGAGAGAAAGGCTTTGTGACCAACCATTCCATTTTACAGCGCGAGAAGTTCGATTTCATTCAAACATGTGGGCCAAAGCCAATGATGAAGGCCGTGGCAAACTATGCCAAGACCAATGGTATTGAATGTGAAGCATCGCTTGAAAACATGATGGCGTGCGGCTTGGGAGCATGCCTGTGCTGTGTTGAGAAGACGGTGGAAGGCAATCTTCGCGTGTGCCAAGATGGTCCCGTATTCAATGTAAACAAGTTGTTGTGGTGAATTGAGTGACGCTAAGAATGTAAAAATAAATTACGCAATATGGTAGACTTAAATGTAAAGATAAATAATTTTTCGCTTCGCAACCCCATTTTGACGGCAAGCGGGACATTTGGCTATGGTTTGGAGTACCAAGACTTAGTGCCATTGGAGGAATTGGGTGGCATCATAGTAAAGGGAACAACACTTGAAAAGCGTGAAGGAAATGATTATCCACGCATGGCAGAGACTGCTTCAGGCATGTTGAATTGTGTCGGATTGCAGAACAAGGGAGTGGACTATTTCTGTGAAAACATTTATCCAAAGATTAAGGATATTGACACGAATTTCATTGTCAATGTGAGTGGAAATTCTCCAGAAAACTATGCAGAATGTGCTGCGCGAATTGACTCATTAGACAAAATTCCTGCCATCGAGTTAAACATTTCCTGCCCCAATGTAAAGGATGGTGGCATGGCTTTTGGCGTGACTTGTGAAGGTGCCGCAAGCGTTGTTAAAGCAGTCAGAAAGTCATATCATAAGACCCTTATCGTGAAACTTTCACCCAATGTTACCAACATTGCTGACATCGCCCGCGCATGTGAGGCGGAGGGCGCAGACTCTGTATCGCTCATCAACACGCTCATGGGTATGGCGATTGACATAGAACATCGTTGCCCCAAATTATCCATTGGCACAGGCGGACTCAGCGGTCCTGCCGTGAAGCCCGTTGCCGTGCGCATGGTTCACGATGTTCACAAGGCTGTAAAGATTCCCGTGATAGGTCTTGGTGGCATAATGACGGCAGAGGATGCCATAGAGTTTTTTATGGCTGGAGCTACCGCGGTAGAGATTGGCACTGCCAACTTCATTGATCCCACAGTCACATTAAAGGTCAAGAATGGTATTGCTTCTTGGCTGGAACGTCATGGCTGCAAGAGCGTCTTGGATATAGTTGGCGTAGTATAATATAATAATGTGCGAGGATAGCTTTTACACAGACGAGGACTTAGACTTTTCCCAAGCGGACGATAACGATTTGCCCGATGGCCTTGACAGCATCCACAGTTGGGACTACTTCGCTCCAGAAGAGGTGGAACGGCGTGATTGTTTTTCCGACACATCTGGAAGCGATGCAAGCGTAAGCGAACCATTGCGTTCGCTTCTGCGGATGATACGTCAACAACCCTGGCAAATCACGGCCGCGAAGGCGTTTTATGAGCAGGCTTTGTTCATGGCCGATTATGAGGAAGACGCGCCCATCGTCAGCTTCATGAGCTATTTCCCTTCTTTTCGCGACATGTCAGTCCCACAGTTGAGGAGCTATTTTGCCATTCGTCGTCAACTTCGTTTAGGCAAGTTCCCAGATGTGTCCTTGAGCTATATCTTCGTGTACGTGTACGAGACTTTGATGAAAGTCGGGGTCAACACAGCTGAGGAAGGATATGAGATATTAAGCGAAATCAATGAGGCTTATCGGAAAGCTGAGCCTAAGTTGAGTAAATACTTGTCGCCGTGGCTTCGTGATTACGTGGTTTACAATAACCTCTCATGTCATTTCCCCGAAGTCTTTAAGTCAGAGCGTGAGCAAGACAGAATGGCAAGTCTTCTTTCCTCTTACGCCACCGTTGACGAGCAAAAGCTGTTCTCCACGTTTTGCGACCTTGGAAAATATGACCCACGTCATGGCGCGCTGTTCACGAAAGAGCAGTCTCGCCTTATTAGTTGCACTGTAGCGGTTTTGAGACATATAATTCCAGTCTTGGAAAAAGACAATCATCACCGCATAGGAACCCTATTCGCAGGAAAGCGAGTCAAGCGCTCTGTCACCATGTTTGCCCATGCGCTGTTCTATGACCCGTCTCCTGTCAGAAATGTGGATATAGAGGTCTCGCCGCTTCATCATTATCTCTGCCGTGGCGGATTATGGACGCGCGATGAGTTTGTGGGGAGCGATAAGTCTTTTGCCAAGCTCATTGGTGCAATCCTTCGTGAGGTTGACAGTCTACTCCGTGAGGCACTTAACGTGAAACCACGCTTAAAGCCATCTGTTGCTGCCATGCCTTATCGTGAGCAAATCCGTGTTGCAGTCATGTCATGGCTTGCCGAAGACAAGCGCAGGCTTGCAGAAGAAGAGGCAGAGAAGCGTAGGGTGTCAATCAACTATGGAATATTGGGGCATATCAGAAACGACGCAGATGTCATCAAGGACAAGCTGCTCGATGGCGTGCCAATTGAAGACGATGGCATGTCAATGGAAATGACTATACCTGTTGAGAACGACACTGTGTCCATTAGGCAGGCACAGCCAACAGCACACCCTCCAATACAGTCGACCCAAGAGGATGGGAGCCGTGAGCACGCTTTTCTCCGACTCCTTCTCACTGATGGCGACTGGCGCCAGTACCTTCGTTCCGTCCATGTGCCCGAGGGTGTGATGGTAGAGAACATCAATGATGAGATGATGGACAAAATTGGCGACATCGTGCTCGAGGACAATGGCGATGGCTTACACCTCATTGAGGATTATCGTGAGGACATTGAAAGAATAGTATATAATAATGAGTAACCCAAATATAAAGATTCCGCGGCGCATAGCCCAAAGTGTCATCAATTCGCTCAAGGGCGGCGTGGTGCCGCGCATAGGCTTGCCTTTCATCACCGTAGGGCGACGCAAGGAGATAGAGGCACTGCTCCACGATGTAGACATTGTTGGCGAGGGTGGTGCGTCTTTCCGTTTCATTGTCGGAAAGTATGGCAGTGGCAAGTCGTTCCTTCTCCAAACCATTCGCAATTATGTCATGGATCGCCGTTTTGTGGTCGTGGATGCCGACTTGTCGCCAGAGCGTCGTCTCCATGGCAATCAAGGGCAAGGCCTTGCCACTTATCGTGAGTTGATAAGAAACCTGAGCGTCAAGTCAAAACCAGAGGGCGGAGCGCTCACCATGGTGCTCGACCGGTGGATCAGTTCTGTCCAGACCGCTACGGCAGAAACGTCTGGTGTCAGCTTGGACGATTCGCGTTTTGCCCAACTCGTTGAGCAGCGCATCATGGCGATTGTTCATCAGATGCACGAGCTTGTGCATGGTTTCGACTTCGCACGCTTGCTCACACTCTATTATCGGGCTTTCACTGAAGGCGACGACGAACTTAAAGGAAAGGTCTTGAAATGGTTTCGTGGCGAGTATGCCACCAAGACGGAGGCGCGTCAGGAGCTTGGCGTGTCGGTGATTATTTCTGATGACGACTGGTACGACTATCTTAAGCTCATGGCATTTTTCTTTCGCCAGGCAGGTTATCAAGGTCTTATGATTTTCATCGATGAGCTTGTCAATATATACAAGATACCAAACGCCATTTCCCGACAATACAACTATGAGAAGATTCTCACCATGTACAACGACGCGCTCCAAGGCAAGGCGCAGTTCATAGGCACCATCATGAGTGGCACGCCTCAGTGTGTCGAAGACCGTCATCGTGGCATTTACAGCTACGAGGCGTTGCGCTCGCGTCTTTCCGAGGGCAAGTTCGTGGCTCAGGGGCATCAAGACTATCTTGGTCCCGTGCTTCGCTTGCAGCCTCTCTCAAACGAGGAAATGTTTGTGCTTGCCGAGAAACTTGCCGACATCCATGCCTCTCTCTATGGTTACAAGCGGACGTTGACCGATGCCGACCTTACCACTTTCATACAGGTTGAGTATGGTCGTATCGGGGCCAGCGACAACATCACCCCCCGTGAGGTCATACGCGATTTCATAGAGTTGCTCGACATCATCATGCAAAACCCTGGCAGCGACATCCAAGAGCTTCTTCAAAGCGATGCTTTCAGCTATGCCAAGCCAGTCGAAGAGGAAAGAAAAGACAATGTCGGTGGGCAATTTGCCGAGTTTACCTTATAAGTCATGAACGTCTTTTCCCGTTATTCCCCCGCGATTCAGCGTTATATCTATTCCGAGGGCTGGAACAAGCTCCGTGCTATCCAGGCGGCAGCCGGCGATGCCATCTTCAACTCCGACGCCAACGTCTTGCTTTCGGCATCCACGGCATCAGGCAAGACCGAGGCAGCTTTTTTCCCCATTATCACGCTCTTGCAGGAGAATCCGCCAGCTACGGTGGGCTGTCTCTACATCGCGCCACTCAAGGCTCTCATCAACGACCAGTTCACTCGTCTCAACGACATTTGTCGCGAGTGCGACATCGACGTGTGGCATTGGCATGGCGACGTGTCGCAGGAACAGAAAAAAAAGCTCTTGCGCCGTCCATCGGGCATACTCCAAATCACGCCCGAGAGCCTTGAGGCCATGCTCTTGCATCGTCATTCGCAGATACCGTCACTTTTCAGCGACCTCCGTTTTGTGGTCATCGATGAGATTCATTCCTTCCTTCGTGGCGACCGTGGCGGTCAGATGCTCTGCCTTCTTGAGCGGCTCTCGCGTATGGCAGGGGTCAACCCTCGCCGCATTGGATTGTCGGCTACCATAGGCGAACCAGCCCTTGTGGGCGGTTTTCTATCGGCTGGCACAGGCCGTGGAACCATCATACCAAAGATTCAGTCGCAAGGCGCCAAGTGGAGAATATCCGTGGCGCATTTCTCATTGTCGCCAAGTGGTTGTCAGGGCGACACCCCAAAAGCCATGCTTGCCGACAATCCATCATCCACCATTACGGGTAGTGTGAATAGAGCTTATTCCGAAGCTGATACTTCTCTGAATAACCCTTTCCAAAGCGATGTGGAGCCTTCGCGCCCTTCCTCTGCCAAGAGCGAGATGAAAGGTGGAAGCCCGTTTGTGAGACCTTGGAAAGATGATGGCAAAGGCGAACAGACAGTTAGCGATGCCTTCGACCCATCAATAAAATATATTCTTGACAACACTCGTGGCCATCGCTGCCTCATATTCTCCAACTCTCGCGAGGAGTGTGAGGTGGTGTGTTCCACTCTTCGCATGTACTGCGAGGCATTGCACGAGCCCGACCGTTTCCTTATTCACCATGGCAACCTCTCGGTGAGCTACCGTGAGAGTGCCGAGGCGGAAATCAAGCGCGAAGATTCGCTCATGACCGTTTGCACCACGTCAACCCTCGAACTTGGCATCGACATTGGCCGTTTGGAGCGCGCGTTCCAGATAGACGCGCCTTTCACGGTCAGTTCATTCCTCCAGCGCATGGGGCGCACGGGTCGCCGTGGCGCGCCGTCCGAGATGTGGTTTGTCATAAGGGAGGAACAGGCGGAGCCACGGGCGATGATGCCGCAAACCATCCCTTGGAAGCTGTTGCAAGCCATAGCCCTCATAGAGCTTTACCTCAAGGAGCGATGGGTGGAGCCGCCGCGTGTTGGTCGTTTGCCTTATTCGTTGCTCTATCATCAAACCATGGCCACGCTTGCCTCAGGTGGAGAAATGTCGCCAGCGGAGTTGGCTGGGCGTGTGCTCTCGTTGAGCTATTTCCGCAATGTCAGCCAGGACGACTATCGTGTGCTTCTTCGCCATCTGCTCAAGATAGACCACATAGAAACCACCGAAAGAGGTGGACTCATTGTAGGCATAAGGGGAGAGAGGGTGGTCAACAATTTCAAGTTCTATGCCGTTTTCCAAGAGAATGAGGAATACAAGGTGAGGTGCGAGTCCAAGGAGATAGGCACTATCGTCAAGCCGCCACCTGTGCAAGACAAGATAGCCATAGCCGGCAGGGTGTGGGTCGTCGAGGAGGTGGACCGTAGCCGCCACATTGTCTATTGCCATCCAGTGAAAGGCATCGTGCCAGCGTATTTTGGCGATGAACCTGGAGACATACACACCAAGATTCTTGAGAAAATGCACAATATTCTCGCCTCTCCTCTTTCAGAAGGCGATTACCCTTACCTCCTCCCTCATGCTCGTTTCCGTCTCTCGCAAGCTCTCGACACTGCTCGCAAGTCGGGTCTCGGCTTGCGGTGGTTGTTGCCCCTTGGCGGAAATATGTATGCCTTGTTCCCATGGCTTGGCAGCTATGCTTTCCTTGCCATGGAGCGTTTCATCCGCATCAGGTGCGGCGCGCGGTTGGGTCTCAAGGGCTTCAACTCTGCCCGACCTTATTATATGCAGTTCACCCTTGGCGTGTCAGCCTCCGATTTTTTCAAGATCATGGCAGAGGAGATAGTCAAGCCGCTCGACCCCATGGAGTTGCTTTATCCCAAGGAAACGCCCGTGTTCGACAAGTACGACGACCTCTTGCCCGTTGAGCTCACTCGCAAGGGCTTTGCCTACGGTGTGCTCGATGTAAACAAGATGATGGAGCGCGTGCGCCAGATGTGCGGCATGGAACGCGGCAAGGCTCTATGCCTTTTGAGCTGATTGCTGCTGCATTTTTATTTTCTTGATGGTCGCGCACAATGGCAATGTCAATATTAAAGCCATGGCTGCGCCGCCAACCATCACCAGTGTGGTGCTGACCATGATGTCGCCAATCGTCACAAGTGGTGACACTATGGCTCCCGCCACAAACGAGGCTGCTCCGAATATGGCGCTGGCTGCTCCCGCGTTGTCGCGCTCCGTGTCCATTGCTATGGCGGTAGACACAGGTTGAATAATGCCAAAGGCCACCATCATGTAGATGTAGCAAGGCATCAACAGCCACAATGGAAGATGCATTATATGGCATACGCCCACCAACAAAGTGGCAATCATTAGGTTGATTGTTCCCCATTTCAATGCCGTGTTGTCGTGATGGAATCTCGTGGCAAGGCCGGCGCCGACACCTATGCACAGCGCGTTGGTGGCAAAGCACAGGCTATACTGCAATGGAGTTAGTCCGTAAATTTTTTGGAAGATGAATGGCGAGGCAGAGATGTAGGCGAAGAATGTGAAATAGGTGAACATCATGCTTATGGTGCTCAGCGTGTAGAGCTTGTTCTTAAACACCTTGAACAGTTTGCCGTACACGTTTCCCAATCCTTTTGTAGACCGTTTTTCCACGGGCAACGACTCTTTCATGCGCATCGTACACACCATCAGCACCAAGCCAATGGCGAGCAACACGCAAAAGACTCCTTGCCATGAGGTGAACGAGGCCAGCGTGCCGCCTATCAGCGGTGCGCATACAGGCGCGATGCCGTTGATGGCGCCAAGCAGCGCGAGGAAATTGGAAAGGGCCTTGCCGGTAAACAGGTCCGTGGCAACGCTCTTGGCAAGCACCACTCCGCCTGCGCCTGCCATGCCCTGCACCACACGCAAGGCATTGAACACATGAATAGTGGGTGCCAGAATGCAGAGCACCGAAGTGATGGCAAACACCATCATCGACAGCACCAGCAAGCGTTTACGACCGTATTTGTCGGAGAGTGGCCCTATGAGTATCTGTCCGCCGGCAAGTCCCACCATGCCAGCTGTGAGCGAGCCGCTTACCGCTGAGGGCGATGTCTTGAAATAATCCATAAGTTCCGGCATTGACGGCAGGTAGAAGTCGGTCATGAATGGACCGAAAGCCGTGAGCATACCTAAGGTTATGGGCAGGAATATTCCCACCTTCTTTAATGCGTTATCCATAAAAACATTGTTTAATTTGACGCTGCAAAGTTACTAACATTTTGTTTCTCCTTCCAAATGTCATGGGGCGCGTGCGGGGTTATATGTGTTATGTTTATATAAGTTTCACATTTCCAACACGATGTTTGAGCGTATTTACGCATGATATACAATATTTGGCAGTATCAAGCGTTTCTATAATAGTGGTGCGGGCGTGATTGCCTGTGACAAAGTGTTTTGCGAATCATAATTGTAAGTATAGGGAGATGAAAATAGTTGTTTCTAATGAGATAGAGTCGGTATGCCCCTCGTTTGTAGGCGCGTGTGTTGAGGCTCAAGTGGTCAATAGCGAGTATTGTCAGCCGTTGTGGGATGAAATCAACGCCCTTGGCGAACGTTACCGCCAGACGCTTACCACCGCCACGCTGAAAGAACTTCCTGGCATTGCCGCCACGAGGCGTGTGTATCGTGCCTGTGGCAAGGACCCATCGCGCTATCGTCCGGCAGCTGAGGCCCTTATCCGTCGCCAGCTCACGGGCAAGGATCTTTACCAGATAGACACGCTTGTAGACTTGGTTAACCTCGCGAGCATAGCCTATGGCTACAGTATTGGTGGCTTCGATGCCGACAAGTTTGAAGGTGACACCCTTACGCTTGGCATCGGCCGTGAGGGTGAGCCATACGAGGGCATCGGCAGAGGCATGATAAACATTGCTGGACTTCCTGTGTATCGCGACAGCAAGGGTGGGGTAGGCACGCCTACGTCTGACAATGAACGCACGAAGATGAGCCTTGAGACAACTCATCTCGTGGTGCTCATCAATGGTTACGACGGCAATGAGACGCAGGTCAAGGCCAACGCGGAGTATATCCAGGAGTTGATAAGGAAATATTGCGACAGCGATGGCGGAAGTTTTTTCTTGTATCATTAAAACAGGCAGATAGGTTATTGTCTCAAATAGATTTAGTAATTTTGCAGCGAACATAATCTCGACAAAATGATAATAGGAATAGACGTTGGCATAAGCACGACAAAAATAGTGGGCATCACAGGTGACGAAGGCGTGGTGTCGCCCATACGCATACGCGCCACAGACCCCGTGACATCCCTTTACGGGGCGTTTGGCAAGTATCTGTACGACAATCAGATAGCCCTGTCCGACATTGAGCGTGTGATGATAACGGGTGTTGGAGCCGCTTATGTCAATTCGCCTATTTATGGCTTGCCGACCGACAAGGCAGAGGAGTTTATCGCCGATGGCTTGGGCGCGCGTTACGAGACTGGTCTCGACCGCATGATAGTGGTGTCAATGGGCACGGGCACGAGCCTTGTGCAGTGCGACCATCAAGGCATCCGCCATATAGGTGGTCTCGGGCTCGGTGGTGGCACGTTGGCTGGCTTGAGCCGTGTCATACTGAAAACCGATGACATAAAACAGATAATCTCGCTTGCCATGCAAGGTGAGATTTCCAATATCGACTTGCAGATTGGCGACATATCGCCCAATCCCTTGCCAGGCTTGCCGAAGCACGTCACGGCATCGCTCTTTGGCAAGGCTAAGAGCAATGCCTCGCGCGAGGACATAGCGACAGGCATCATCACCACTGTGCTACAGACCATAGGGTCGAGTTGCATACTCGCCTCGCTCAACTCAGGAATCAGGGAATACGTGCTCATAGGCAACCTGACATTGCTTCCTCAGTGCAAACAGGTGTTCCCAGGACTTGAAAAGCTCTATAAGGTTCATTTCATCATCCCTAAGCATTCCGAGTTTTGCACGGCAATAGGTGCGGCGCTCAGTTACAGGCACGCTTAGTTTTCCAAATCACTATAAAACGGCAAGACGCCTTTGGGACAATTACCCAAAGGCGTCTTGCCGTTTATGCGTGTTTGCCGCTTATTCGTATTTCATGCTCTTGGCAGGATGAATGTGCGATATGAGGTAGCTTGGTCCTATCAGCACTATCACGCTTACGATGAGCGTGGCCACGTTGAGAGCCACAATCAATGGTATGTTAAATTCTATTGGCACCGTGCTGACATAGTAGGTGGCAGGGTCGAGCTTCACAATGCCTAAGTGTTTCTGCAACAGGCAAGCGCCAATTCCAATCACGTTGCCTATTATAAGCCCCTTTCCTATCAAGAAAGTGGCAAACCACAGGAAAAGATGCCTTATTGTCTTGTTGCGCGCGCCGAGGGCTTTCAGTATGCCTATCATCGTCGTGCGTTCAAGGATGATGATGAGCAGTCCCGAGATCATCGTTACGCCTGCCACGGCGGTCATCAACGCGAGTATGATCCACACGTTCATGTCGAGCAAGTCGAGCCATCTGAATATCTGAGGATTAATCTCCTTTATGGTTTGCGATGTATAGGTCTCGCCGTAGTGGTCTTGTCGCTTGTTCACTTGCTTAATGAACTGCCTCTCCACGTCGTCCACGTGGTTGAAGTCGTTTACGGCCACTTCTATTCCCGACACCTGGTCTGGCTTCCAACCGTTCAGTTTCACTGTCGTGTAGAGGTCGGTGAAACACATATAAGAGTCGTACTGGCTGAGGTTTGTCTGGTAGATGCCTTGTATTGTGAACCTTCGTATTCTCACTCCGCTATTGTCAATGAAGTAGGCGAACACGCGCTGTCCTTGCTTCAGGTTCAGCTTGTTGGCTATGCTTTGCGAAATGAGAATCTTGTTTGAGGATGAACTGTCGGAGAAGCGTGGAATGCTGCCACTCACCATGTTCTCGTGTATGAAAGTGGAGTCCCACTCGCTCCCCACGCCCTTGAGCACGATGCCGAGGAAGTTGCTGTCAGTCTTCAGTATTCCTTGCTGATAGGCGAACCTCTCGGCGTGTCTCACGCCCTTTATCGAGCGTATGGCATTCATCATGCTGTCGCTCGCGGCTATTGGATACTGTTCCGCCTCGGTTTGCGACACGAAGTTGGTCACTTGTATGTGCGACCCGAATCCGATGACCTTGGCTTGAATGGTATGCTTGAAGCCAAGAACCACGCATACGGACACTATCATTACCGCCAAGCCTATTGCCACGCCTGCCGTGGCAATGGATATGGCAGGGCGCGACACCTTGTGCTTGTCGCCTTTGTCTCCGTATATTCTCTTTGCTATGTAGAGTGGAAAGTTCATCACCTCACATTGTTACGATCACATTGTCTTCCCTGGGTAGGCTTCAAGTGCCTTGCCCAAGACCACGAGTGCCCTCCTGAGGTCCTCTTTCTTGAGGACATAGGCAAGTCGCACTTGGTTGCAACCCGCACCGGGCGTGGTGTAGAAACCAGAGGCTGGCGCCATCATCACGGTTTCGCCTTCATAGTTGAACTCCTCAAGACACCAACGGCAGAACTTCTCCGAGTCGTCCACGGGGAGTTGTGCCACGGTGTAGAAGGCACCCATTGGTATTGGCGAGTAAACGCCTGGGATGCGGTTCAGTCCGTCGATGAGGCATTTGCGTCGCTCCACGTACTCGTCGTAAACGTTGCGGTAATACTCTTCTGGGGCGTCGAGTGAAGCCTCTGCTATGATTTGTCCTATAAGAGGTGGTGAAAGGCGTGCCTGGCAAAACTTCATCACGGCCTTGCGCACCTCGCTGTTGTGGGTAATCAAGGCACCAATGCGGATGCCGCACTCTGAATAGCGTTTCGACACGGAGTCGATAAGTATCACGTTGTCCTCAATGCCCTTCAAGTGCATCGCGCTAATGTATGGGCTGCCCGTGTAGATGTATTCACGATATACCTCATCGGAAAAGAGGTACAGGTCATACTTCTTCACGAGGTCGCGTATCTGGTTCATCTCGCGCCGTGTATACAGGTAACCCGTTGGGTTGTTGGGGTTGCAAATCATTATGGCGCGTGTCTTGTCGTTGATAAGCTCCTCAAACTTTTCCACCTTTGGCAGGGAAAAACCTTCATCGATGGTAGTCGCTATGGTGCGAATCTTGGCGCCCGCGGAGATCGCGAATGCCATGTAGTTGGCGTAGGCTGGTTCCGGGACGATGATTTCATCACCAGGATTCAGGCAGCTCATGAAGGCGAAAAGCACAGCCTCGGAGCCGCCGGAGGTAATGATAATCTCGTCGGGAGACACGTTGATGTTGTATTTGGCATAATAGCTGACGAGCTTCTGTCGGTAGGAGAGATAGCCCTGTGATGGGGAATATTCCAGCACCTTGCGGTCGATGTGCTTCAGCGCGTCGAGGCCGCATTGCGGGGTTGGTAAGTCTGGCTGACCGATATTGAGGTGATAAACCTTTATGCCACGTTGCTTTGCTTGCGCTGCCAATGGGGCAAGCTTTCTTATTGGTGATTGTGGCATCTCAAGGCCACGTACTGATATTTCAGGCATTGTATGTTGATATTTTCAGGGCGCAAAGATACTTTTTTTTATTGACACGGCAAACGATTTGCCTTTTTAAGTAATTGCGGAAAGGCAACTTTCAACTGTTTTTCCGGCCAAAGAAATATTGTCCCTTGTTTTTTGTCAATGAACCGTAGTCTATTGCGTGTCTTGGGCAATGATGATAGCAGGCGAAGCAGGCGAGGCATGAGCCGTCGTGCTTCCATTGTGGCTCAAGGCCCTTGCCGCCAACTATGTTTTTGGTGGGGCATGCTTCGGCGCAGATGCCGCATTTTATGCACCTGTCGCTGTCCACCTTGAATTTCTTGTCTGTGATGAGGTGTCTCACGAAGAATCCGCCCAGCAGTCGAGAGTTGATTCGAGGCCAACGTCCTATGACGAGGTGGCTTGCCGCTTGGCAGTTTATAATATCCTTGACGTAGCCTTTCAGTTCTTCCGCTGCTTTATCTTTCTTGGCTTTTTCTTTCTTCGCGTTGTCAACGTTGAAGAAAGGCAATCCGAGATACGACTCTGGCATGACAAGCGAGAACGTTGCGTCCAATGGCAAACCCTTGGCTTTCAAGTCGTCGCGAAGTATGTCCATCGTCTCGCCGATGTTGTCGCCAGCCGTGCACAACGCGTACACATAATGTCCTTGGGCGTTTACTTTGAGGTGCTTGATAAACTCGCGCACGATTAGAGGTGGGCGCCAACCGTGCACGGGAAAGCAGAGCCCAAGCCTTTCGCCTTCCGTGAGCGCAAACTCATATTGTTTGTCTCGCATCAGTTCGGGAATGAAAAGCAGCCTGTCGCTTGTCGCCTCCGCAATCGCCTTGGCTGCCCATCCCGTGTTTCCTGTGTCTGAGAGATATAATATCATTTTGTGTAGAAGTCTATCACGCCCTGTATGGCCTGTTTGCAGGCAGGGCAAAATTCTGGGTTCTCGTTGGTGCGCATGCGGCAGTCGGCATAGGGGCGATATATGCCCTTGGTGCTGTAACCGGCACCCTCATAGAATCCGGCTTTGGGGTCTTTGCCAATGAGGTTTTCCCATTTTCCCTTGAAGTTGACTTTCGTGGTGATGTTTTTCTCCCATGGCTCCACGTCGTGTGGGTAGAGGGGTATCTGCTCTTGCTCGTAGGCGTATTCATCGGCGAGTCCGGCGAAGCTGTGCCCAAACTCGTGTACCAACACCGGGCGGAAAGTGGGGTGGTGGGCTGCGCACAAGTCATAGCTGTTGAGCACGCCGCCACCGCCATAGCGGTCGGTGTTCACGAGCACGATGATGTGCTCATAGGGTATGCCTGCCAACCAGTCGTGAAGGGTCTTCAGGTGCAGGGTGGTGAGGTAGCGGTCGCTGTAGAACGTGTCGTAGTTGGAAAGCAAGGCGGTGTTCTTCCAGATGCCCTTGTCGGGTATGCTGACACCGCTCTCCTTTGACGGCGACTCCACAGCCACTATGTTGAACTTGCTTTTAGAGCTCTTGAAAGGCTCATAAGAGAAGAGAAAGCCTGTGGCGCGCCTTGCGTCTTCGAGGAATCGAGACATTTCGGCCTTTGTGTAACCTTCTGCCACAAAGGCTATTCGTATGCAACGTGTGGAGTCGGCTGCCTTTTGCAGGGTGACGTATGGAGTGACCTCCCTCTCGCCGATATGACGTATGAGGATGTCCTTGGGGTCAACCTCGTGGGTTAGCGACGAGCTCACTTGCCTGCGGTTGTCGCGAAGGTCGAGGGTGATGTCGGCCGGGCGTTTGGGCATGGGCACGAGAAAGACGTTCTCAAAGCTCTTGTTGAGCTTCTTCGCCTCGGGATATGTCTGCCACTCTTGGAAGAGGGTGGAGAAGGAGTTGCGGTATATCACCTTGCCCGTGGCGTGGTCGCGCATGGTTATCTGGCCATTGCCCTCCATGGGCAGCTCGCTCAGGTGTTGCCGCTTGCCATACCAGCGGGGCGACTGGCAGAGCTCGTCCACAGAGATGTGCTGCTCGTGGTCGTTGCCAGAGAATATGTAGTCCACGCGAAGGGTCTTGTCCTCAAACCAGTTGTCGAAGTCTTGCGCCTGGACGCACACTGACGCCAAGGAGAAGACAATGCAGAATAGAAATTTTATCATGGTTATCTAACTTTAAGTCTTTGTCCGGCTACGATGGAGTCGTCCGGGCTCATGTGGTTCATCTTGTAAAGGCTCTTCAACCTTATGCCGTACATTTGGGCAATGGAGTACATGCTCTCTCCCGCCTTGACGATGTGCGGCTTTTTCTTGAACACTTTGGATGCCTTCTTCTGCTTCTTTTCCAAGTAGATTATGTCTCCAGCCTGAAGCACGTCGTTTTTGTTGCGCTCGTTATATTTCGCGAGCTTCCGTCTGGAGATGCCGGTCTCCTTGGCGAGGCTGCGGAAGGTGTCACCCCTGCGTGCCACTATGTAATAGTTCTTGTTGCATCTTGTTATCGGGTGGAAACCAGTAGGCGAATAAGAATGCTCTTTCGCGTCGTACCTGTCGGCCATGAAGTGGTCGTACTCCTTGGCGTGGTCGTATTGGTCAAGATGGTACAGCTCTATGAGATTGATTATGTTGTCGGCATATCTTGGGTTCGTGGCATAGCCGCACGCCTTCAAGCCTCTCGCCCAACTGCGGTAGTCGGTGGGGCCAAGTTGGAAAAGCATGGAGTAGCGTTGGTTGTTGCGCAAGAACCTGCTATGGTCCTCATAGCTCTGCTTCGCGTTGTCGTAGGCACGGAAGCACTCGCCAAGGGCATCGTCGTCGGCATTGATGGAGCGTCCTGTCCATCCATGACATTTTATGCCAAAGTGGTTGTTGCCTATCGTGGCAAGGCGGCTCTGTCCGGCGCGGCTCTCGAAAAGGCCTTGCGCCAACGTGATGCTTGCCGGTATGCGATAGCGTTGCATCTGCTCTATTGCCAGGTCCTTAAACTGGCTGATATACAGCAGGTATGCCGTGTTTTGCAACTGCTGTGCGCTCGCTCCGGAGAAGCGTGCGCAAAAGGCAAGCAACAATAAAAAATATCTTAGGTAATGCATGTGTTCTTTGATGCGTGAGAATCTATTTGCAAAGTTAGTAAAAAAGAATGACTAAGCGCGAAAAGAACACAAAAAAACCGCCTTGGGTAAAACCCAAGGCGGAGTCTCTCAATTTTTTAATTTCGTGCTAACGAAGAAGCTTGACTTACTGAGCAGCTGCAGTGTCAGTAGCAGCTGTGTCAACAGCAGCTGTGTCAGCTGTGTCAGCAACAGCAGTTGTGTCAGAATCAGCGGCAGGAGCTGCGCTCTGATTCTTGTTACCACATGATGCGAAAGAGATAGCTGCGATAGCCACGAACATTAAAACTAATTTCTTCATTTTCTTTGCTTTTTAAATCTGTAAAACAATCTGTTTATTAACAACGGTGCAAAGGTAGACATTTTTTCAATACGTTGTTCTTTTTTTATCGATTTTTTTTGCCCTTTTTTGTAACTTTTTTGCAACCTGTTGAGAATCAGCGCGGTGCACAAATGTTAAAGACGTAACTTTTTTGCGCAACCTTCCCATTGCCCACGGTTGTGTGCCTTAACAGGATGATAATTCTCTCGCGATATTAAAATCTCATATATATTATAATGTGTAAATGTGAATAAAAGCGTACCTTTGCATGAAAATCGGATTATAACATGATAGATACATCGGCCTTTCAAGGCAAGAAGGCGAGATTTTATACGTTAGGGTGCAAGCTCAACTTCTCCGAGACATCAACTTTCGCCAAGCTCCTTGGCGAGATGGGCGTCGTGGAGGCGGAAGAGGGCGAGAAGGCTGACATTTGCCTTGTCAACACCTGTTCGGTCACGGAGATGGCTGACCATAAGTGCCGTCAGGCAATCCATCGCCTGGTGAGGGAGAACCCCGGCGCCTTCATGGTGGTGACGGGGTGCTACGCGCAGCTCGACTCTGAGAAGGTGAGCAAGATGGATGGCGTAGACCTTGTGCTGGGTTCCAACGAGAAGGCAGACCTCATACAATATCTTAATGATGCGTGGCTGCAACCCGTGGAGGCGGACGTTGACGGGCATAGGCACATCTTTCATCATGTCAAGACAAAAGACATCAAGAGTTTCCAGCCCTCTTGCTCGCGTGGCAACCGCACGCGCTATTTCCTTAAAGTGCAGGATGGATGCAACTATTATTGCACCTATTGCACCATACCGTTCGCACGTGGCAACTCGCGCAATCCCTCTATCGCCTCTCTCGTGGCACAGGCTGAGCAAGCCGCGCGCGAGGGTGGCAAGGAGATAGTGCTCACGGGGGTCAATATCGGCGACTTTGGCGAGACCACTGGCGAGAAGTTCATCGACCTGGTGAAGGCCCTTGATGGCGTGGAAGGCATTAGCCGTTTCCGCATCAGCTCGATAGAGCCTGACCTGATTAGCGATGAGCTGATAGAATATTGTGCACGGAGCCGCGCTTTCATGCCTCATTTCCACATTCCCCTGCAAAGTGGTAGCGACGAGGTGCTGAGGCTCATGCATCGCCGGTATTCGAGAGACGTGTTCGCGCATAAGATACATCTTATAAAGCAATTGATGCCCGACGCCTTTATCGGTGTGGATGTCATGGTGGGGTGCCGTGGCGAGACGCCTGAGTGTTTTGAGGACAGCTACGCCTTCCTCGACTCCCTGCCCGTGACCCAGCTCCACGTCTTCCCTTACTCTGAGCGGCGTGGCACGGCGGCGTTGCGCATCAATTATATCGTTGACGACAAGGACAAGAAGGACAGGGTGCACAAGTTGCTGAAGCTGTCCGACGAGAAGACGCTCGACTTCTACGCCCAGCATATCGGCAAGGAGGCTGAGGTGCTCTTCGAGAAATCGGCTCACGGCAAGGCCATGCACGGGTTCACGAAAAACTACATACGCGTGGAACTGCCGCCTTCCGACGACAACGAGCGTCTCGACAATGAGATAGTAAAGGTGAAGTTGGGAGGATTCAATTATGCCCAAAACGCGCTGAAAGGACAATTGCTATGAAAACAGCGATAGTGATACTTAATTGGAATGGCAGGAAGATGCTGGCTGAGTATCTGCCCAACGTGGTGAAGTATTCCAAGGACGACGCTGAGGTATGGGTGGCGGACAATGCCTCCACCGATGGCTCCATGGAGATGCTTGCCGAGCGCTTCCCAATGGTGCGCACGTTGCGTCTCGACCGCAACTATGGCTTCGCCGAGGGCTACAACAGGGCCTTGGGGCAGATCAAGGCCGACTATTATGTGCTGCTCAACTCCGACGTGGAGGTCACTCATCATTGGCTCACGCCGTTGGTGGAGTTTATGGATGCCCATAAGGACGTGGCGGCGTGCCAGCCCAAGCTGTTGTCCGAGGCCGACAAGGACAGCTTTGAGTATGCCGGAGCTTGCGGAGGCTTCCTCGACAAGTATGGCTATCCGTTTTGCCGTGGCAGGATTTTCGACACCGTGGAGCGCGACAGTGGGCAATACGATTATGCCATGGACGTGTTGTGGGCCACGGGCGCGTGCCTCTTCATCCGTGCCGACGACTATTGGAGGGTAGGGGGACTCGACGCTCGTTTCTTCGCCCATTGCGAGGAGATAGACCTCTGCTGGAGGCTCAGGCAGTTGGGCAAGAGAATAGTGTGCTATCCTGAGAGCAAGGTCTACCACGTGGGTGGCGGCACTCTGCCGAAAGGCAACCCCATGAAGACTTACCTCAATTTCAGAAACAACCTCACGATGCTCTACAAGAACTTGCCCGACAACGAGTTGCGGCAAGTCATGCGCATGAGGTTCTTCCTCGATTGGCTTGCCGCCGTGGAGATGCTGGTCTTGCAACGCAATCTTGGCGACTTCAAGGCGGTTCTCCGTGGGCGCCACGCTTTCAACAAGTGGAAGCACGACTTCGACAAGGACAGACGAGAGATTGCCGCTTCGCGGAGGCTCAACCCCGTGCCAGAGCGCAAGCCGTTCAGCATTCTCTGGCAATATTATGTCAAGGGCCGCAAGATGTTCAGCCAATTGTGATGATAAGCAGGGGCGGTCCCTGTGGCCGTCCGCAACCTATAGCGACTATAACTCGACCAATTCTGACAACCAACCATAAATGATAAAGCCTCGCTATCAGCACGATAGCGAGGCTTTATTGTGTTTCTTCGAGCGTATTACTTGCGCAGGCCGAGAGCCTTGACAATGTTACGGTAGCGGTTGATGTCGCGCTCCTTGAGGTAAGTGAGCAGGCGACGACGCTTACCGACGAGCTGGGTCAGTGAACGAGTGGTCACGAAATCCTTGTGGTTTGCCTTAACGTGCTCTGTCAGGTGAGAGATACGATAGGTGAACAGTGCGATTTGTGCCTCTGCAGAACCTGTGTCTGTTGTACCCTTGCCATACTTGCCGAAAATCTCAGCCTTCTTTTCCTTGTCTAAATACATTTTTGTTGAAATTGATTAATTTGTTGGTGCATCAACGACATCCTTCCGTCGCCTGTGGGCCTTAATCACAACCCCCGACGGCCTCGAATGCTCCGGCTTTTCCGGAAATGCGGTTGCAAAGTTACTAAAAATTCGGCACTTAGCAATGCTTTCATATATTTTTTTTGTAATTTTGCACCCATAATACAATAAGAATAGCATTTATTTTAAGGTAGAAACGATGCAAGACATTCGTAACATTGCAGTGATTGCGCACGTCGACCATGGTAAAACCACGCTGGTCGACAAGATGATGCTCGCCGGAAAGCTTTTCCGAGATGGAAAGGACGAAAGTGGCGAGGTGCTCGACTCCAACGACTTGGAGCGTGAGCGAGGGATAACGATTCTTTCTAAAAACGTCTCGATAAAGTGGAAAGGAGTAAAAATCAACATTCTCGACACCCCGGGTCACTCCGACTTTGGCGGTGAGGTTGAGCGCGTGCTCAACATGGCAGACGGTTGCTTGCTCCTGGTCGACGCTTTCGAGGGTCCTATGCCCCAGACGCGCTTCGTGCTGCAGAAGGCATTGAAGATAGGATTGAAGCCTATCGTCGTGGTCAACAAGGTTGACAAGCCTAACTGCCGCCCTGAGCAGGTGTATGAGATGGTGTTCGACCTCATGTGCGACCTCAACGCCACTGAGGATCAGCTCGACTTCCCCGTGGTCTATGGCTCTGCCAAGAATGGCTGGATGGGTCCCGACTACAAGAAGCCGACAGACAACATCGACTATCTGCTCGACAAGATCGTGGAGATTATCCCGGCGCCTAAGCACTTGGAGGGCACTCCGCAGATGCTTATCACCTCTCTCGATTATAGCAACTACACTGGTCGTATCGCCGTGGGTCGCGTGCACCGTGGCACGCTCAAGGATGGCATGAACATCACCATCTGCCACCGCGACGGCACTCAGGAGAAGACCAAGATCAAGGAGCTTCACACCTTCGAGGGCATCACACACAAGCGTGTGGAGTCTGTGGACAGTGGCGACATTTGCGCCGTCATCGGCCTGGAGCATTTCGAGATTGGCGACACCATCGCCGACTTCGAGAACCCTGAGCCGCTGCCTCCTATCGCCGTGGACGAGCCTACGATGTCGATGCTCTTCACCATCAACGACTCGCCGTTCTTCGGTCGTGAGGGCAAGTTCTGCACCTCTCGCCAAATCAACGACCGCTTGATGAAGGAGCTGGAGAAGAACATCGCCTTGCGTGTGGACCCTGTGGAGGGCTACACCGACCGCTGGATTGTCAAGGGCCGTGGCGTGCTCCATCTCTCCGTGCTCATCGAGACAATGCGCCGCGAGGGCTACGAGTTGCAGGTCGGTCAGCCGCAGGTAATCTACAAGGAGATTGACGGCCAGAAGTGCGAGCCTATCGAGGAGCTCGACATCAACGTGCCGCAGGAGTACTCTTCAAAGATGGTCGACATGGTGACACGCCGCAAGGGTGACCTCACTGGCATGGACACTGAGGGCGACCGCGTGAACATCACATTCGACATTCCTTCACGTGGCATTATCGGCTTGCGCACCAACGTGCTCACGGCCAGCCAGGGCGAGGCTATCATGGCTCACCGCTACAAGGAGTATCAGCCTTACAAGGGCGAGATCGTGCGTCGTACCAATGGTTCCATGGTATCCATGGACACGGGCACGGCCTACGCTTACGCCATCGACAAGTTGCAGGATCGTGGCAAGTTCTTCATCGACCCAGGTGAGGAAGTCTACGCTGGCGAGGTCGTCGGCGAGCATGTTCACGACAATGACCTCGTGGTCAACGTCTGCAAGGCCAAGCAGCTCACCAACGTGCGCGCGAGCGGTTCCGACGAGAAGGCTCACATCGTGCCAAAGACCGTGATGAGCCTTGAGGAGTGTCTTGAGTATATCAAGGAAGACGAGTACGTTGAGGTCACGCCGAAGTCTATGCGTATGCGCAAGATCATCCTCGACCACCTGGAGAGAAAGCGCGCCAACAAGGACTAAGCGTCCACGCGCCATTTTATTGCCGACATTAGGTTAATAACCTTTCAAATATCAATCCTCATTGCTTCTTTGTGAGCAATGAGGTTTTTTTGTGCCATGCAGGGGCGGGCCCTGTGCCCGTCCGCGACCCGAATGGCCCGATGCATTGGATTTGCCGATGTGTCCACATTGGTCGCGGACGGGCACGGGGCCCGCCCCTGCACATCGTTTATGAATTGCCGCGTAGCAATCCTTAAAATCTTTTGAAGCCGTGTGAGAATAACGAGAGAAAAGAAACCCTCCATCGTTGCCGACTGGGCAATGATGGAGGGATTCTTCTTAGTGCTACTTTATTATAGCGTAGCTTTTACGTTATGTCGTTACTTTATCAATCCGCGCCTTGTGAGCTTGAGCGGCACTTGGCGGAAGGCCTTGGCGCTGCGGCTGCGGCGGAAGGCCTTGGCGCCAGACTCTTCATCGGCTCTTATAAGGATTGGGTTGCCAAACGATAGCAAGCCTCCAGCGTAGTTGTCGCCACTGACCTCGTTGGCCTTGAAAGCGTCGATGCTGAGTCCGTTGACCTGAGTGTTGGCGTCTATCGTGCCGTCGTCCTCAAACTGGCCCATGGTAGCCCCGCTCTTCTCGTTGTAGACAATACGCGCGGAGTAGGTCACGCTGCTGTCCCAATACACGTAGTTGTCGGTTGCTGTCAAGTCGGCAAAGAGGTAATAGGTGGTCTTGCCCAACGCGAATGGACCCATAGGCGTGCCGCCGGCAATGGTCAGCGTCGACGAAGCGTCGTTCCATGCCACGCTCATCGACAATGCAAGCTGTGGGAAGTAAAGCTCCTTGGCTCCAGTCTTGCCTTCCCTGAAGTCGACCATGGTGCCGTAAGTGATGCCCTCTGCCAGGCTGTCGCCATCGAGCAGGTAGTATTCGCCGGCGATGTCGGTGTTGAAATCTGCCTGTGTGACGCTCGACGTGTAGGTCGTGCCGTTGCTTGTGGTGATTGTCACCGTGGCATAGCGAGGATGCCCCGTGGTGTTCTCAGTGGCGGTCAACCAGAGTCTGTTGCCTTCATCCACCGTGGTCTTGAGCCAGTCGGCGGTGCTGGTCACTGTTGGCGTGGCGTCTACCTCCATGCCGTAGGTCTGTGATTGGGCCTTGTCGGAGAGCAGGAGGGTCTGCGGCAGCGACGTGGAGAACACGAAGCCATATTGGTCGAAGTCAACTATTACCGAGTCCTTTGGGCTCGACTTCACCACCACCGTGGTGTGTCTCGACTGCTTGCTGTTGTTGCTTGCCGCGGTCACGAACACGGAGTTTGTTGCCTTGTCAATCTTCACGGTGGCCCAGTCTACGTTGGCGTAAGCCGAGGCGATGGGCTTGTCCACGGTGAGTGTGTCCTCACCTCCCGCTGCCTTGAATGTCGTGCCTGTCACCGACACTACCCTGAGCTGGCTTTGGCTCTGTATAGTGTCATCGTCTGGGTTGTCTTTGCATGAGTACAAGCTCAAGCCGCCCATGCAAGCCACGGCAATTATAAGTCCTTTTATGTTTTTCATAGTCGTGATGTCTTGTTAGTTGATTTTAGTCAGCGTCTTTGGCCCTACGAGGCGGTAGTCGCCAGGCTGGATATAGACTGAGGTCATTCCCTTTGCGCTACCCAGGATAGTGCTGTTGCTTGGTGCTCCCGAGAAAAATACGAGGATGAACGAGTCGGTCGTGAGACCGGCGTAGTCGTTAGGCTCGAATGTCAGCACCGTGCCTTGCTTGCTGATGTCACGCGAAATGACCATGCCCGCGTCGGTAGACCACGTGTAGTAGCCTTCTCCAAAGGCGTTCCATCCGCAGAGCCACAGCTGGTTGCCATCCACGTCGAGGAGTTGCTGGGTGTTAAGGCTTAGCGTGCCGGCGGCCTTGTCGTAGGTCAGCGTGAGGTCATAGTTGGCGTTCATGCCCTTCAAGAGGTAAGTCTTGCCATCGCCTGCGGGCACGAGATGCAACGTCAGCTTGCTTGCGCCCTGATAGGTGGTCATGTTGTAGTCGCCGGCAAAGTCGCCGTACTTCATGTAGTTCTCGGGCAGGAGCACGCTCAGCTTCATGCCTTGAGCCGTGCTGCCGTTAGGTGTCAGCGACATGTCGTCGGTGTTGTAGTTGAGCTCTTGCAGCGACTTGCCGTTTACCTCAAGCGGTTGGGCGAGGGTGATGCCCGTGGTCGACACGTAGTATGGTATGTTCTTGTAGCCGTTCTTGTCGGTGAACGTGAGCATGCGGTCATCGCTCAGCGATACGTTGCCCAACGTGTCGTTGCCATCGACCAGCGCGAAGGTTCTCATCATGTCTTCGTCCATTTGCTGCATCTTGGTGATCTCGTCTTTCCAGCTTGTGGACTCGGGCACGCGGGTCATAACCATGTGGTTGCCCCATTTCTTTCCCCTGAGGTAGATGGAGTCGTTGGTGGTGCGCATGATCACGAACTCATAGTCTTGCTGCTCGCCATCGTCGTCGTCCATGGAAGGCTGGGCGAGGTAGTGGAATATCTCGTTGTAGGTGTTCACTGTCAGCACTGGTCCCTGGTCGGCTATCACGTCGTAGCTCGACGTGGTTTTCATGTCGGCGGGCGCGATGTCGCCGCTCACGGTCACCTTGTCGTTGGCGAACTTCATGAAGTAGGTGTATCCGCCGCCGCTATAGTCTTTTCCTGTCCACAGGTGCAGCTCCCATCCGTTTGAGGCTGACTCAAGCAAGGTCTTGTCTGCAGCCACGCTTTCCTCCAAGCGCTCTGCCGCCGGCTCGCCGAAGAGCTCGGTGTCGTCGTGCAGTGAGCAAGACGACAAGCCCAGTACGGCAGCGCCAATAAGTATGCTGTTGATTATCTTTTTCATGGTTGATGTCTTATTCTAATGTTGTCAAATCGAGTGTGCTAATCTCTGATGCCCTGCGCTGAACGATGTCGCGCATCTTGTCGATGTCGAGCCCCCACGAGTCTTTCATGTAGCTGCGCACCATGGTCAACTTCTTGTTGATGAGCGCGCCGCCTTTGGCTCCGGCGTCCTTGATGATGGCATCCCACTGCTCTGGCGAGTCGGTGACGTATACGGACATCATCTCGGCGAAGTCCTCACCAGGTTGGCTCATGGCGTATGGGGTGACGAATCCGGCAGTGTGGGCTTCATTGTCCGTTTTAAGATACCAGTTGCCACTCACGTATCCGTCCTCGGTGATGAGCTGATAGCTGTCGCTATAGTTTTTCTTCTGGTTGAGGATGTGCGTGAACTCGTGGTGCATGGTGTGGAAGTAGTACTCGTTCATGGTGGCGTAGTCGTGCAATGTCCTGTCGGTGAGGTTGTTCACCATGTACAGGGTGATGACGTAGCCGCCCTCAGCCGTTCCGAGCACCACAGTGCCCTCACCGCTGTTGTAGGCAGGAGAGCCTATGAGGTGTATCACCCTTGGCACGTTCTCCTTCACGAATTTTGGCCCCATGGCCTCCGAGTAGGCGTCGAACCAGAGATACTTGGCGAGGATCATCAGCTTGGCAGATTTTGCCGAGTCGGCAGGCACGAGGTTGTAGCTCATGTCGGAATAGATGTCCTCCATCTTGTACTTCACGTCTACATTGTATGGCGCGGTGAAGTTCTTTTGCAGCCACAGGTCGAAGTTGTCCCTGTTTGGCGATGTCGTGGGGAATATCTCGGCGCCGTCGGGGTCGTCGTTGGAGCACGAGGCGAAGCCTAACGCCACGACGGCGGTGAGGATAAACAAATATATTTTCTTCATGTCAATGTTTGCTTGAAAAGTTGTTTACTTGTTTCTTGGGTTCGCTTGCAATCCAGCCGTGATCACGTCTTGCGGAATCTGGATGGCGCGTCGTGGGTCGTCTTGCGTGAGAGTGTCGGTCACCTGGAGCACCTGGCTGCTGCGGTTGAGCTTGCGGCGGTAGATGACGATGCCATAGCGTTTCACGTCTTGCATGCGGTCGCCCTCGCCGAGGGTGAGTATGCGGCGGAGCTGCAGTATGGCGTCGATGACGTTTTTCTGGGTCTCGTCCTTCAGCGTGGTGAACACCGGGTGCAACGCCTTCTTTGGCGTAGGCTTTGTCGGGGTGTAGTCGGCTATGCCTTCATAGAAGGAGTTGATGGCATCGAGGGTGACGCTCATCCTGCCCGTTGACATGGCGTTTACCTCAAGGTTGAGGTCGTTCACCGCGCCATTATAGTCGCCTTTCAGGGCCTTTGCCTCAGCGCGCACGAGCAGGGTGCCGTCGGTGGTGAAGGCGGGTATCTCCATGTGGGCGTACCCCGTGCCAGCCTGAATGTCCTTATACTCGAAACTGTAAGGAATCTTGTTGATGAAATACTTTGACAGGCTGTTGTTGCTCCATACGGTGTAGCCGAACGAGGCGCTGGCGCCCCAAGGACCGATGGACTGCAGTGTCTCGTTGGCGCTGATGAGCCTGCTGTGGGCATACTCGTTGCCGATGCCGTAAGGTCCGTAATAGACACCCCATTCAGAATAGACCGACAAGAGCAGCAGGTTGGCGTCTTCCGAGGAGCTGACGTAGCCGTTTGGTGCCACTTGGCCATTTTGTGCCAGGCCGTAGAACGCCGCCCAGTTGCGCAAGCCGTTGGCGGTGTTGTCGCCAAGCACCTTGTCGGCGTAGCTGATGGCCTTGTCGTAGTTGCCATAGTAGAGGTTGAACTTCGCGGCGAAGGCATAAGCGGCGGCGCGGGTGAAGTGGAACTTAGGCTGAGTGTACTGGTCGTCTTCCACGAGCGGCAGGGCGGTCTCGATGTCGCTGTTTATCTGTTCGTAGAGTTGCTTCATAGTGCCGCGTTGATATTGCGTGCCGACGTGCTCCTCAGGCTCCGTGGGGTAGGGCACTCCAAGCTCCTTGTCGGCAGTCGTTGGGCTGTAGGCGTTGCAGAACACGTTGGCGAGCATGAACTCGCCGTAGGCGCGGCAGAGCAGTGCCTCGCCACGCTGGGCATTGAGGTCAGCGGTGCCGCCGAGTTTCTCGATTGCTTTCAAAGCCTCGTTGGCGGTGGCTACTCGCAGATAGAAATCCTGCCACAGCTCTTGTGGCGACTCGTCGGTAGAGATGTCGGTGATGTCCTTCCAGTTGTAAGCTTCTTTCTGGAAGAGGTCACCATCGTTCCATCCTGTCACGTCAAACTGGTCGCTGTTGTCGGAGTAGCGCTCCAGCAGGTAGGCTGGATGATGCTCCGGGTATGCCGACACGAGCAGGTCGGTGATGTCTTGCCCGTTTTTCAGCTCCATGCGGTTGTCGGGCAGCTTGTCGAGGAACTTGTCGCACGACGACAAGCCAAGGCTTGCCACGAAAAGCGCGAGGGCGATATATTTGCTATATGTCTTTTTCATAAGAATGTCTTTTTTGTTTCTTCCTATTGTGACGAATATGTGTTTTCTCCTTGCTGTCGTTTACATTCCGACCTTGAGGGTCAGCGTGTACTGTCTTGGCACAGGCGCTGCCACGCCACCGGCATTGATAAACTCAGGGTCTTGGCCTTGCAGCTTCTTGTCGGCGTAGATGAGGAAGAGGTTCGTGGCCTGCAGCTTGAGCGAGATGTCGCTGATAGGCGTGCTGGAGAACCATGCCTTCGGGAAGTCGTAGGAGAGCGAGATGTCCTTCATGCGAATGAAGTCGCCCTTGGCTATGCGGTCGTGAGTGTAGTTGTAGGCGTTGTAGCCATAGCGCAGTTGCCTGTTGTCCTGATATGTGCGATAGTCGAGGATGGCAGGGATGGTAGTGATTTTCTCGTCGCCAGCCTTCATGAACCTGTTGCGATACTCCTTTGTCATGGCGGTCAGGTCGGTATATTTGGCGCGGAACACGGGGTCGAGGCGAATCACGTTGCCGAAGTTGTAGGTCACGAAGATGTTGAGGCGCCAGTTCTTGTAGCGGAACTCATTGCCCAAGGAACCAGTGATGGTAGGATCCGTAGGACCCTCATAGATGAGGTAAGAGTTGCTGCTGCGGTTCTGGAAGTCGATGTCGGTGGACGTTATCTCTCCATCGGGCGTGTAGAACTGCGGTATGCCTTTCTCGTCGAGACCGGCGTAAGGTATGGAGAAGAGGCCACGGTATGGGTATCCCACCATGGCAAAGCCGTTTTTGGAGATGAGGTCCATCGTCCTGGCGCGCGCCATGAGGTCGGTAACCTCCGTGGTGACATGAGAGAAGATGAAGTTGGTGGTCCAGCTGAAGTCTTTCTGCTTGAAGTTTTGTGTCTGGATGGACAGCTCCTGACCGTTGGACTTCATGGATGCCATGTTGGCGTAACGTATGATCTGGCCGCCCACGCCTTGCGTGGCGACGGGGCCTATGAGGTCGTAGTTGTTGCGCCAGAAGATGTCGAACGTGGCGTTGATGCGGTTGTTGAGGAAGCCAAGGTCAACACCGACGTTGAACTCGTGCTTCTTCTCGTAGGTGAGGTCGGCGTTGGCTATCTGGTCGATCTGTATGCCGCTCTCACGGTCGGAAGAGAAGATGCGGTAGGGGTTGTACGACTTGAAGATTGTCGTTGAGTTGGTGTAAGAGGCAGGGCCTGGGTCGGCTGTCAGCGAGTAAGACGCGCGCATGGTGGCGTGGGTCAAGGCTTTGCCGAAGACACCGTAGAACCAAGGCTCCTGGTCGGCGTTCCAGCTTCCGGAGATGTTCCACGTGGGCAGCCAGCGGGCAGAGCGGGAGCGTCCCAAGCGGTTGGTGCCCTCATAGCGGATCGTGCCAGTGAGGTTGTAGCGCTCCTTGTAGGAATAGGTCGCCGTGCCGAAGAATGCCGCCGTGCGACCGTGGGTGTGGGAGAGCGTGTAATAGTCGCTGTTTTGCTCTTGAGCCTTCTTGAAGAACTCGTAGACCCAGAAAGGCACCTCGCCACGGGCGAACTGCATGCCCACGCCATTGAACCATGAGCGAGAGCGGTCAACGTTTGACACGTCGAAGCCGCCGAGCACGTCGATGAAGTGGCCTGTGGTGAAGCGGTGGTGATAGTCGGCAGTGCCACGCACGTCCCAAGATGTCTTGGAGAGGTCGGTGCGCTGGTAGAATCCGCCGTTGGGCAGCACGGTGACAGGCAGCGCGTAGGCGTTGTCGGGGTCGGTGTAGAGATATTTATTGTTGTCGCGGATGGTGGAGTTGGCCATGGCACGGTAAGCCTGTGCCTGGTTGGAGTTCTCCGTGATGTTGTTCTCCTGCGACGACTTGTCATACTGCACGGCGCCCACGATGTGCAAGCGCAGGTCGGTGATGGGGTTGTAGGTGATCTCGCCCTGGAACTTGGTGTTGACCACGTTCATGTCGATATTGTTGTTGGCAAGCTCGTTCAGGATATTGAACGGCGCGTAGTTGGCCTGGTAATAAGTGTCCGGGTCGAGCGTGCGCGAGGTGTTCAAGGCGTAAGAGTACGGGTTGATGTCGAAGTCGCGCTTCACCTGTCCTGTCACCGCGTCCACGTCTTGGCTCAGCGTGCCAGGGGCTTTCTGCTTACGATAGGAAGCCGAGCCGAGGAGCGTGAAGGTGAGGTTGTCGAGAATGTGGTGGGAGGCGTTGAAGTTGGCGGTGTAGCGCTTCATCTGCGACTCCTTGTACCATCCCGGGTCGTCCATGAACGACATTGACACGTAGTAGTTTGACTTCTTCGTGCCGCCGCTCATGCTGAGAGAGTGGTTCTGCATGACGCTCCTTGAGAAGAGCTCCTTGAACCAGTTGGTGTTTCTCCATTCGGCACTCTGGAGGAAGGCCCTCTGCGCCTCTTTGGTGTTGGCGAGCAGGAACTGGCCCGTGGCGGCATCGTAGGTGTTGATGCGATGCCACATGTCGCCGTAGACGCCATAGTCGCTGCCGTTGAGCACGTCGGAGACATTGAGCCAACCCTTTTTGGCCATCTCTTCGTAGATGCCCATCTGCTCCTGCGAGTTGAGGATGTTGAACTGGCTGTAAGAAGGTATCATGCGGGTGGTAAACTCGCCTGTATAGTTGATGTGGGCTTGTCCGGCGCGTCCTTTCTTCGTGGTGACCACGATGACGCCGGCCATGGCACGCGCGCCATATATAGATGTGGCGGAACCGTCTTTCAAGATTTGGAAGCTCTCAATATCGTCGGAGTTGAGGCCGGAGATGGCAGAGGAGATAAGGGTCTCGGCGTCGCCGGAGCTGAGGTCATCGGCGCTGATGTCGGTGATGTCTTCCTGGACCACGCCATCGACCACCCACAGAGGCTTGGAGTTGCCATAGATGGACGTGGCGCCACGCACGCGAATCTTTGGAGCCGTGCCGAAGGTTCCCGACACGTTTTGCACGCTGACGCCAGCCACGCGGCCTTCGAGCGAGCGGCTGATGTCGCCAAGGCCGCCAATGAGCGCGTCGTCGGCCTTCACCTGTGCCGTGGCACCGGTGAACATGCGGCGGTCAACGCTTGACATACCTGTCACCACGACCTCGTTGAGGGTCTTGTTGTCGGCGACGAGCTTGATGGTCATGCCCTCATGCATTGTGACGGTCTGAGGGGTCATGCCGATGTAGGAAACCACGAGTTTCTTGCCTGCTGGCACGTTCAACGAGAAGTTTCCGTTGACATCTGTCACAGTGCCCATCTTCGTTCCCTGAACCATGACCGACGCGCCTATGATGGGCTCGCCGTCATCCTGAGACACTACTTTACCGGAGATTTTACCTTGGGCAAAGCTCGCTCCCACGCATAGGAATAAGCCAGCCAAAGTAGAGCTAAACCTTTTTACCATAAATCTCTCTTTTAAAATTAAAAAAATAGTTCCGATTTGTAATTAAATGCAAAATTAATAACAATCATAAGATTATGCAAATAAAATACAACATATTTTTATGAATTATGGGTAAAAATGCGATTAATGTAAGTTTTCGGCTCGTTTTAGATTGCTTTTTGCCAATGACGCAATGGTGCATGGAAGCCCATGACGCTCTCCACGGTTGTTAATTTTAATTACCAATGAAAATGTTTGTGAAAAGACGCGCTCGCGTTTCAACCGTAGAGGCATCGCGTTTCAACCGTAGAGGCATCGCGATTCAACCGTAACGCCGACGCGATTCAAGCGTAACGCCGACGCGATTTCAGCGCATTTAAAAACAAAACAACAAGTACAACATTTACTACTCTTGCAACATAGTGTTAATGAGGACGTTAGACAGCGTCGCGCATTGTGGCTCGCTGACGCTAATTGCCCATCTAAATGTTGTATGAGTTGTAAATGTTGTACTTGTTGTATTAAAACGGGGGAAAGTTTTTGTTGTGTATTTTTACCAGGATTTTTTAAGAAGTCGGCTTCGCCGATTACGTATACCATAATGCCTTGCAGGGGCGGGCCCTGTGCCCGTCCGCGACCCGAATGGCCCTATGTGACGTGTTGAGTTTAATCTTTCAGAGCCCGTATTTGCTTTCCAAAGCCTTGAGCCTTTCTTCGGTCTGCTGCTTGAAGCGTTGATACTCCTCGCTCTCGGGGTGAAGCGGGCGATGGTTGAGAGCCTCGCGTATGGGCTTCCACTCTTTGAGAAAGGTGAACGTGGCATCGGAGAAATAAGCTGAGGCCATGCGCTCAAAGATGTAATCCACGGCCTGGTCGGAGGGGTGCAGCATGTCGGGCTTATAGAAACGATAGTCGCGCAGTTCGTCGTTGAGAATCTCGAACGACGGAAAATAGTTAAGGTACTGAGCGTTGTTGGTTGAGCCTTGACCGTCGGGCGTTGGCGTATGGGCTTTTATCAAGGAGTCGATGGCGAGCAGAAGGGTGGCCTTTGACAACTGCGACTCGTGATAGCCGTATTTGCGGTAACGAATGGGCGAGACGGTGAGGATGAAGCGCGTCTTGGGGAAATGTTGCCTGATGAGCGCGACGGCTTGTTCGAGGTAGGCGGCGCACTCGCTGATGGATAGCTCCCGCTCCTGGAAAAGGCGTTGTGGTCGTTTTTGGCAGTTGTCCACGATCTCGCCCGTCTCCTTGAGAATGTACACGTGGTTGGTGCCAAGGGTCATCACGGCAGTGCCTTGCTCGTTGGGGGCGAATGGCATTGCGCCGTCGTGGAGCAGGCGCCGCACGGTGTGGAGTATGCTTGCAGGGTTGTACATCACGCCGTAGGGGTTGACCACGGCGCGAAACTTTTCCTCGGTGAACCGCTTGCCTATGTTATCGGCGAAGCAAGACCCGATAAACAGCATACGCTCGCAAGGCTCTATCTTCCAAGGGCTTTCGGGAATGTCTACTATGGTTCTGAATTCCATGTCGTCAATGTTTTATTTATCCATGCCATAACTACAAAGTTACGGGAAATTTTGGTCAACAGAAGATAAATTAGTAATTTTGTGAGATATGGAAAGGGAAATCATCACAAGCGCGCAAAACCCAAAGGTCAAGCGGCTCATCCAGTTGCAGCAGAAATCTTCGTTCAGGCGTTCTGAGGGACTCTTCGTCGTGGAGGGTGCCCGCGAGTTGCTCCATTGCCTTCATTCAGGCTACGAGGTGGAGACCATGTTTTATTGCCCAGAGATACTTCAGGCTTATGAAGGCGCGGCTGAGATACTCGCCTTGGCACGCGAAGGCGTGGGGCAAGAGGTGTCGGCGAAGGTCTATGGCCGCATGGCATACAGGGAAGGCACGGAAGGCGTGGTGGCGGAGATGCGCGTCAAGCAACTTCGCCTTGCCGACTTGCGCTTGCCACAAGACCCGCTCGTGGTGGTGCTGGAGCGCGTGGAGAAGCCTGGCAACCTCGGTGCCGTGTTGCGCTCGGCTGACGCGGCGGCGGCAGATGCCGTCATCGTGTGCGACCCATTGACCGACCTCTACAATCCCAACCTCATACGCTCGAGCATCGGCGCGGTGTTCACCGTGCCCACGGTGGCGTGCACGTCTGAGGAGTGCATAGCCTTTCTCAAGGAGCGGGGCATACAGATACTCACCGCGCAGCTTCAAGACTCGCGCCTCTACTATGACACCGACATGAAGCGCGGCACCGCCATCGTGATGGGCACGGAGTCGACAGGGCTCACCAACGTGTGGCGCCACGCAGCCGACGCGCACATACGCATACCCATGAAGGGACAACTCGACTCGCTCAACGTGTCGGTGTCGGCGGCGATATTGCTCTTCGAGGCGGTGAGGCAGCGCGAAGGTCAATCGGGCCAGTGATTGGTGAACTTGTATTCCTTGAACTTCGCCTTGGGGTAGACAAAGATGTTGTCGTTGGTGATGCCAGGGTGGAAGTTGTTGATTTTCACCGTGGTCCAAAAGAATGCCACCTTTATCTTCATGGCTGTGGGATAGTTGGTGCGGCGATCGAGCACGAGTTTGGCGTGCTTGATGCTGCTCTTCACGTCGTCCTTGGCGTCGAGGTGTACCACGTAGCCTTCCTTCTCGTTGGTCAATGAGTAGTCGTAGTCGTTGGGCGAGAAGGTGAACTTGGAGAGATACTTGTCGCGGTTGGGTGACTTTGGGTTGTGGAAGTCCACGGTCTTCTTTTTCGTGTCCACTTTGTAGAAATGTGTTGGGTCAGACCATCCAATGTAGCGTTTCTCCTGATAGTGTTGCTTGTTTCCTTTTACCCAGATGGTTCCCGCTGTCTTGTATAGTCCGATGATGTTCACGGAGTAGCTGAGTGACACCCCGTTTGGCGACGTGTACATCTTCCATGCCTTATTGAACAGGCCCCTTGCCTCTGCCGCGTTGCTCGCCGCCCTTGCGCTTAATGGCAAAAAGAAGAGCAACAGCATTGCTGCCATTGCCCATTTCAATGATGATGGTTTCATTTCACTTCGACTTTTTTCTTTCTCCCCTCAGTGTAAACACCGAGGACGATGAGTATGGCGAGGAGAATGTAAGCAATGTATGCTATCGTCTCAGTGGTGCGGATGGACGATGGATGGAAGTCGAGCACGACCTCATGCTTGCCAGGCTTCACCTGCAAGGCACGGAGAATGTAGTTGACGCGTCCAAGCTCCACGGGCTTGCCATCCACTGTCGCCGTCCAGCCAGGATAATATATCTCTGAGAACACGACCACGCCACCCTTGTCGGAGTTGGCCTGGTAAATGAGGTGGTTGGGCTCATACTTCTTCAGTGTCACCATCGACTCGCCGTCTTGCTTGGTCGACTGTCCGAGTTGCGCCTTGAACTTGCCGTCTGCCACCGCCTCGTGTTTGAGGTTTATCTTGCCAACCTTGGCAATCTCCTCGTTGGCGTTGCCCACATAGTAGAGCTTGTCCACGAACCACGCGTTGCCGTTGACATAGGGGTTCTGCAAAGGCACGGTGTGGTTGTTTTGCAGAGGCAAGATGAAGTATTTGGCATTGAGCATGTCGAGCACGGGGAATATGGAGTCGCCGTTGACCTTTGTCATGTCGCCGCCAGCCTTTGATATTGCCGGCATCATGCGCTGCATCTCAGGGGCGATGTAGGCGTCGATCATCTCCTGGTAGCGACGCAACTTGGCAGCGTGGTATCCGCCGATGCTCTTGTGGTAATATGATGTCTCGTTCTCGTTGAACGTGTTTGACGCGAGGTTGAGCACACGGTAGTCGAGGCTCTTGTCGCGCAAGATTATCTTGTCGGTCTCCGTCATCTGCTGTGGAGTGTCGCGCACGCTCTTCTCCACGAACATGCCATCGTTGAGATAGCGCTTGTCCACTTGCCACATGTCCACGAGGCAGAGCAAGGCTATGCATGCCACGGTGAAGCGAGAGTTGAGCTTCTTCTTATAGAAGAGCAGAAGCAAGGCAGTGCCAATGGCTACGATGATGAATGAGCGGAGAGCGTCGGATGAGAAGATGTACTCGCGCACGGATGTGAGGTTTGCCTCAAGAGCGTTGACAAATTGCGCCGCCTCGGAGCCCTGCTGGGCAATCTGCCCGAACTGCTGAGCCTCTGCCATGGATATATAGTTGGGGAAGAACAGCGTCGGGGCGAGCCAGAAGAGGAATGCCAAGCCACCAGTGAGGCCAAACGATGTCCACAACCACTTCTTGTTGTTTTTCAGCGTGTCGGGCTCGTCGATAATCTTCTTGAGCGCCAGCATCGCGAGGAGAGGTATGGTGAACTCGGCAATGACGAGTATTGAAGCCACCGTGCGGAACTTGGCATACAACGGTATGTAATCGATGAAGAAGTTGGTGAAGCCCATGAAGTTATGTCCCCACGACAGGAGGATTGACAACACGGTGGCAGCGAGCAAAGCCCACTTCATTGGGCCTTTCACGATGAACAAGCCGAGGAAGAAGAGCATGAGCACGAACGCGCCCACATACACGGGACCGCTTGTGCCAGGCTGGTCGCCCCAGTATTGTCCAATCTGCTGGTAAGCCTGCATGAGTTGCGGATCGGCTTTCTCCATTGCCTTCTCGTTTGCTGCCATGGGCACACTCGCGCCGCCCTTGACGTTAGGCACGAGAAGCGTCCACGTCTCGTCGATGCCATAACTCCACTGCGTGATGTAGTCGCGGTCGAGGCCACTCGATGTTTGCTGAGCGGTGTTTTTCTTCACGAGCTCACTCTTTCCACGCATGCTTTCCTTTTGGTATTGCCAAGTGTGGTAAAGGTTAGGCAAGTTGATGCACACGCCGATGAGCGCCGCGGCAACCACCACACCCGATGCCTTCCAGAAACGTGGAAGCCAATGTTGGCGGATGGCGGCGACGAGCCACGCTATGACCATGAACAATATGACAAACAGGTAATAGTATGTCATCTGCACGTGGTTGGCCTTGATCTCAAACGCCGTGAAGATGGCCGTGACCGTGAAGCCCCATAAGTATTTGCCTCGGTAGGCGAGCACCATGCCGCCAATCATTGGCGGAAGATAGGCAAGGGCCATGACCTTCCAGAAATGCCCCGCCGCGATGATGATGAGAAAATAGCTGGAGAACGCCCATACTATTGAACCCAATGCCGCGAGGTATTGCTTGAAGTCGAACGCACGCAGGAGAATGTAGAAGCCTAAGAGATAGGCGAAGAGATACCACACATAGTCGGGCAGCCACAGGTGGTAGAGGTTGATTGCCTGGTTGATGATGGTGTTGCTCGAGTAGGATGGGGCGGTCTGGTAAGTTGGCATTCCGCCAAACAGCGCGTTGGTCCATCTCGTGGTCTTGCCAGTTTGCTCGTGGTATTGCTGAGCCTCGCGACTTGCGCCGATGCCGGCAGCCGAATCGTGCTGGAAGAGGATGCGGCCCTCAAAGTCGGCAGGGGCAAAATAAGCCACGGCCAAGACGATAAAAAGAATCACTGCCAGAATATCGGGCAGGCATTTCTTTAATGTTTTCATAAGTTTTCTATCAATTGTGTGGCAAAGGTAGTGATTTTTTCATAACTTTGCATGAAAAATCGGAGTTATTGTTTTGAAAAAGTTAGGAGTTATAGTAGCGATGGACAAGGAGTTGGCTCAGCTCCGTTCGTTGCTCGATGATGCCACGACCGAACGTCATAACCATAAGGATTTTGTCATTGGCAAAATCGGCAATCATGAGGTGGTGTTGCAACAATGCGGCATTGGCAAGGTGAACTCTGCCATTGGCGCCGTTGAGATGATAGACAACTATCATCCAGACCTTGTCATCTCCACAGGATGCGCTGGTGGGGCAGACACGGCGTTGAACCCTCTTGATGTCGTTGTCGCGTCGGGATGCGTTTATCACGACGTGTATTGTGGCGACAACGCCAGCTATGGGCAAGTGATAGGCATGCCGCCGAGCTTCAAGGCCGACAACGACTTGGTGGACAAGGCGTTGAAGGTGAAAATGCCGGAAGGCTGCAAGATCGTGAAAGGCTTGACGGTGAGTGGCGACTGGTTTGTGGACTCAAGGCAGAAGATGCAAGAGATAATATCAAAGTTCCCTGACGCCACTGCCGTGGACATGGAGAGCTGCTCGATAGCCCAGGCTTGCTTCATATACAAGACACCGTTCATATCTTTCCGCGTCATCAGCGACGTGCCATTGAAAGACACCAAGGCTTCGCAATATTTTGACTTCTGGAACCGTGTTGCCGACGACAGCTTTGAGGTGACAAGGTCGTTTATTGAGTCGATAGATTAAGATATTGGTACGGATTAAATCGTTGAATAAATCTTTAGTAATGAACAAGATACCTTCGTTTACAATCAATCATGAAAAGCTCCTTAGGGGCATTTACGTGTCGAGAAAGGATGAAGTGGGCGGTGAGACCGTTACCACATTCGACATTCGCATGAAGGAACCCAACCGTGAGCCCGTGCTTCACCCCGGTGCTCTTCACACGATAGAGCATCTCGCCGCCACTTTCCTCAGAAACGACGCGGAATGGAAAGACCGTGTGATATACTGGGGACCAATGGGTTGCCTCACAGGCAATTATCTTTTGCTCCGTGGCGACTTGGAACCGCAGGACATCGCCGATCTCATGCGTCGCACGTTTAAGTTCGTGGCCGATTTTGAGGGTGAAGTGCCAGGTGCCGCCCCACGCGATTGTGGCAACTATCTGCTTCACGACCTGCCAATGGCAAAATGGGAAGCAAAGAAGTTCTTGACGGAAGTGCTTGAGCACTTGAAGCCGGAGAACATGACCTATCCTCAGTGATAGTCTGTCTGCATAAGGATAGCCTGTCTGCCTAAGGGAAAAAGGTAAAACGATAACAAACAAGCCACGCATTAACGATATTGTTGATGCGTGGCTCGTTTTCTTTATGTAATTTCCAGTAACCGCGACGTGTGGACAAAGACTCCACCCACACAAGTCGCGGACGGCTTAAAACTCGCTCGTGAAGTGGAACTTGATGTGCTTGAAGTCTTCTTCCGCCATGCTCAGCACATAGCTTGAGTCGGCGAGGAACACGTCTCTGCCCTCAATGTCCTTTGCCATGTATTGGTATTTGCGTTTCTTGAAGTTGTCAAGTTCTTCAGCGTCGTCGCTCTCAATCCAGCAAGCCTTATAAAGATGTATTGGCTCCCAACGGCACTTGGCGTTGTACTCGTGCTCCAGGCGATACTGTATGACCTCGAATTGGAGTTGTCCCACGGTGCCTATGATGCGGCGGTTGTTGAACTGGTTGACAAACATCTGCGCCACGCCCTCGTTCATGAGTTGCTCAATACCCTTTTGGAACTGCTTCGACTTCATCGGGTCATCGTTTTCGATGTACTTGAACAGCTCAGGCGAGAAGGATGGCAATCCGCGGAAATGCAGGTGCTCACCCTCAGTCAGCGTGTCGCCAATCTTGAATATTCCGTTGTCGGGCAGGCCCACGATGTCGCCTGGCCAAGCCTCGTCCACCGTGCTCTTGCGCTGCGCCATGAATTGTGTGGGGGAGGAGAAGCGCACGGTCTTGTCAAGCCTCACGTGATAGTAGGGCTGGTTTCTGAGAAACTTGCCTGAGCATATCTTGCAGAAGGCTATGCACGAGCGGTGGTTGGGGTCGATGTTGGCGGTAATCTTGAATATGAAACCAGTGAACTTAGGCTCGTCAGGCTTAACCATTCGCTCTTCCGCCTTTGTGGGCTGAGGGTATGGCGCTATCTGCACGAAGCAATCGAGAAGCTCTTGCACGCCGAAGTTGTTGAGCGCGGAGCCGAAGAACACTGGCGCGACCTCAGCTTTGCGATAGTCTTCAACGTTGAACTCAGGGTACACGCCGTCCACCAGTTCAAGGTCGTCGCGGAGGTGCTGTGCGAAGTCCTCGCCAACGTGTTGCTCAAGGTCAGCCGATTGCACGTCAACCTCCACCTTTTGCGTCTTGCGTTGCTTGTCGGGGGTGAAGAGGTTAAGGTTGTGCTCGTAGATGTTGTAAACACCCTTGAACTTCATGCCTTGTCCTATTGGCCATGACAGAGGGCGCACGTGGATGTTGAGCTCTTGCTCAAGCTCATCGAGCAAGTCGAATGGGTCGCGACCCTCGCGGTCCATCTTGTTGATGAATATGATGACAGGCGTATTGCGCATGCGGCACACCTCCATGAGCTTTCGTGTCTGCGCCTCCACGCCTTTGGCAGAGTCGACCACGATGATGGCAGAGTCGACGGCTGTGAGAGTGCGGTAGGTGTCCTCGGCAAAGTCCTGGTGGCCAGGGGTATCGAGGATGTTCACCTTGTAAGGCTCACCAGTCTGCCCCTCGGGAAGGTAGTCGAACTCCATGACCGAAGTGGACACGGAAATGCCACGTTGCTTCTCTATATCCATCCAGTCGCTTGTCGCCGTCTTGCGAATCTTGTTGTTCTTCACGGCACCGGCAACCTGTATCTGTCCGCCGAAAAGCAGGAATTTCTCCGTCAGCGTTGTCTTACCGGCATCAGGGTGAGAGATGATGGCGAATGTACGCCTGCGTTCTATTTGCTTATTCATTGTTGATATTGTTCATGCATTTCTTGAGGCTGTCGAGCCAATATGGAATCTTCACGCCAAAAGTCTCCTTGATTTTTGTCTTGTCGAGCACGGAGTAGGCTGGGCGAGTGACGGGCGAAGGATATTCATCGCTATGGCACGGCTCAATGTCGCACTCGGTGTGGCCGGAGAGGAGCGCGATCATCTTGGTGAAGTCGTACCAGCTGCACACGCCCTCGTTGCTGAAGTGGTAGATGCCAGTGTTGCCCTCGAACTTGCGGTTCTCTATGATGTAGAATATGACATTGGCGAGGTCGCCGGCATAGGTCGGGGTGCCGGTTTGGTCGAACACCACCTTCAGCTTTGGCTTAGTGGCGGTGAGGTTGAGCATTGTCTTCACGAAGTTGTGGCCAAACTCCGAGTAGAGCCAAGCCGTGCGCAAGATGATGTGCTTGCATCCCGTGGCCTCTATCTTTTGCTCTCCATGGAGTTTTGTGAGACCGTAAACACCAGTCGGCGTGCCTTTCTGGTCCTCACGGCATGGCGTGTTGTATGGGTCGCCACCAAACACGTAGTCGGTGCTGATGTGTACGAGCAGCCCGTCCACTTCCTTCATCACCTTGGCAAGGTTCTCGGGAGCCACGGCGTTGAGTGTCTCCACTATGTCACCGGCAGTCTCAGCCTTGTCCACGTTGGTCCACGCGGCGCAGTTGATTATGCAATTTATGTCGTGAGCCTTGACGAAGGCGCGAATCTTGTCAATGTCTGTTATGTCAAGTTTTTCATAACCGTCGCAAACATCGGTAAAGAAATACTTGTCTTTATTTGATTGCCTACTCACAATCTGTACTTCGTTGCCAAGCTGACCGTTGGCACCTGTTACAAGGATATTCATCTTTTGTGTCTTTTTAATCGTTGTCTCCGAAATCGAGACCCTCGTCCCGGTTCTTGATGTAATAGTCGCTAAGCATTCCCACAAACGTGGTTATCTCGTCCAAGGCGTGCTCGGTGTCTGGCGATATTTCCTTCTGTTTCAGCTGCAAGAGCATCTTTCCGTAGAGGGCGTTGAAGCAAGTCTCAATCTCGCCCACGTTGTCGTTGCCCTTGCGCCTGAGCTCGACGATGAACGGCAACACCTTATAATATTCAGCGTTGTAGAAAGGAAAACGGTTCGACTCTATCAGCTGCCCATGGAGGTCGGCGAGGTCTTGGATGATGATGGTGTTGATGTTAAGATGCCCCTTCTCGCGCTTTCCCTCCTCGTTCATCATGCGAATGAGGTTGCCAAACCAGTCGGCCTCATCCTCTTTTTGATCTTCAGTGAGGTTGCTGAACTTGCTGATATACTCTCGCCTTATGCGTGGGAGCGAGCATCCGTATGCGCGGATTAAATCTTCTATCTGCCACATGTAAAGCAGGTATTCGGCTATTGATTTCTTTCTTATCTCTTTTGCTATGAACATGACATTTAACGTGTTAGGGTGACTTGCCTCGCCAAACTACTGTTGTTGCAGTTCGGGGAAAAGGTAAATGTTGAAGATGGTGCCTATGAGACTTACGAGCGAGAAGAAGATGACGCAGCTGCCGATGACGCGATTGATGATTATCACGCCTGTCTGGTCAAACTTCGCGCGTATCTTGTCTATCATCCATGTCAGCCCATACCACCACAGCAGTGCTCCTCCCACCATGGAGGCGTAGCCCACGACCATGAGCGCGGGCTGGTTGGGGATGATGAAGTTGAACTGCGCGAAGAGGGCGATAAAGAGCAACATTATCAGTGGGTTGGACAAAGTGATGAAGAATGCCGTCACCGTGTTGTGGATGAGCGTGCCTTTCTCCTTCTGCCCGTTGTTGTGGGCGTTTTTCAAGGGGTTGTTGAAAAAGCTGATGAGACCGAAGACAAGCAGCATCACACCACCGGCGAGCTGCAAGTAGAACTTATACACGGGATTGTTGATGAAATCGACCACAAACGACATGCCCGCTCCTGAAATCAAGGCGTAGAACAAGTCGCTGGCCGAAGCTCCCACACCTGTGGCGAATCCATACCAGCGACCTTTCTTCTGTGTTCGCTGGACGCAAAGTATTCCCACCGGACCCATTGGCGCGGAAGCCGCTATGCCAATGATGATGCCTTTGATGATAAGCTCTAATATGTCAATGTGTATGGGAAATGGCATAATGAATGATAAGCGTAAATCTTGTATTACCAGTCTGCAAAGTTACGCTTTTTATTCCACATAAGCGATATTTTTAGGATAATAAAGTCTTATTAAAGAACAAAACAGACTGACAGCGGACAAACATATAAAAACAACAAGTAAGGCTTATACAACAAATACAACACCTGCGTGCGTGACCAGCATGACCAAAATGTGACTATGAAAAAACAGTCACCTCGACATTTAGAACATTTACTTTTGCCCTAA
>DAIOUH010000005.1:0-40857 GCA_036751585.1 Prevotella sp.
GACGAGAGCCGCAACCTGAAAGTGCAAAACTGGCCTTGGGGCAACCAGGGACTTGGCATGCAGAACCCTTATTGGATTATCAACCGCGACAACATGCCAAACCACAAGAACCGCTTCATGTTCTCCACGGGCTTGAGCTATGACATAGCCAAGGGCATACGCGTCAGCGGTCGCGCCAAGACCGACTACACCTCGGCACGTTTCGAGCGCAAGTATTCAGCCTCTACCGATGGCATCTTCGCCAAGAAGTATGGTTACTATGGCAAGGACGACGCCACGACACAGCAGATTTACGCCGACGCCATGCTGAACATCGACAAGTATTTCGGCGACTTCTCGCTCACGGCAGCCTTTGGCGCGAGCATCCAGGACATTCGTTATAAGTATTATTCCATCCGTGGCGACCTCAGTTCCGTGGCCAACAAGTTCTCTTTCAACAACCTCAACGTGTCGAGCATCAAGCCCGAGCAGGACGATTACCACGACCAAGTGCAGTCTATCTTCGGCACGGCACAACTCGGTTGGCAGAGCAAGGTATATCTTGATCTCACGGGCCGTATCGACTGGGCTTCCGCCCTTGCCGGCACGTCTTCCAACAGCGTGGCTTATCCATCAGTAGGCCTTACCGGAATATTGACCGACCTCATCCCTGGCATCAAGAGCAACGTGCTCTCGTTCTTGAAGGTTCGCGGCAGTTACAGTGAGGTGGGTAACGCCCCTCGCCGTTTCGTGCCGTTCCAGACATATCCGTTCCAAGTGGGCACGCCAGCCACGTCGACAACCTATCCCAACAGCGACATCAAGCCAGAGCGCACCAAATCGTGGGAGGTAGGATTGGAGAGCCATTTCTGGGGCGACAAGATCAACCTGAACGTGTCGCTCTACAAGACATCCACTTACAACCAGCTCTTCAGCCCCGTGTTGCCAAGTTCTTCGGGTTATAGCTCAATCTACATCAATGGCGGACAAATCGACAACAAGGGTATTGAGGTGGCACTTGGCTTGCACCAGCCTCTCGGACCAGTGGACTGGCACTCAAACTTCACCTATTCGCTCAACCGCAACAAGGTCGTCAAGTTGCTGAAACCCACTACGCTTGCCAACGACCTGACAATCTCGCAAGACCATCTCGACCTCGTGAACCTTGGCAACGTGAAGAGCATGATTACCGAGGGCGGCTCCATGGGCGACCTCTACGTGACTTGTTTGCAGACCGACTTCCACGGATTTATCAACGTGGACTACGTGAACAATACGGTGGCGGTTGACCACAACGCGGGTCCATACCACGATGGTTACATCTACGCCGGCAACTCGCAGGCCAAATACCGCATGGGTTGGAGAAACTCGTTCAGCTGGAAAGGCCTCAGCCTGGGCTTCCTTGTCAGCGCGCGTGTAGGCGGTGTAGGCGTTTCCCTGACACAGGCCGCCATGGACAACTACGGCACGTCAAAGGCATCGGCAGAGGCTCGCGACCGTGGTTACGTCCTCGTGAACGGCGGCAAGGTGCCAGCCGTGCAGAAATGGTATCAGACCGTTGGCGGTGGCGCAGGAGCTTACTATGTTTACAGTGCCACCAACGTGAGGCTGGCAGAGCTCTCGCTTGGCTACGACATCCCGATAACCCGTTGGGTGCCTTGGGTGAAGGAACTCAACGTGGCGTTCACGGGCCGCAACCTGCTCATGTTCTACAACAAGGCTCCTTATGACCCAGAGCTCACGGCCAGCACGGGCACGGGATTCGATGGCATGGACTATTTCATGACACCGGCACTCCGTAACCTCGGATTCTCCGTGAGGGTGAAGTTCTAAAGCCTGTCTCACATTAATAAACCTGTTCTTTAATAATAAAGACACATTACGATGAAAAAACAATCATACAAGATATTACCTTTGGGATGCCTCCTGCTCGCCAGTCTCGCGGTGACCTCGTGTACCGATGGCTTCGAGAAGTGGAACGTCAATCCCAATGAGGCGACAAAGGAAGAGATGACCCACGACAACCTGAACACGGGTTCCTACTTCTCACAGATGGAGCGTGGCGTCTTTGTCGTCGGCAAGGACATGGGCGGTGAGTACCAGCTCACGCAGGCCCTTGAGGGCGACATCTTCGCCCAGTATTTCGCGCCCACGATGAAGTGGAACAACGAGAACCGCAACGACCAGTACAACCTCTACCCACAGTGGTATCGTGCGCCTTTCAACGACGCTTACAAGAACGTGATGCAGCCTTGGCTGGAGATAAAGAAGGTGTCGACCGACAACTCTCCCGCCCTCGCCATGGCAACGGTGGTCAAGGTGCTCGCCATGCAGCGCATCACCGATATGTACGGCCCGATAATCTATAGCAAGTTTGGCACGGGCATCAATGTGGCATACGACTCGCAGAAGGATGTCTACGACGAGATGTTCACCGAGTTGGCCAACGCAATTGACGTGCTCACCAACTATTTGCAGACAAACACCACCTACCTCTCCGACTATGACCACGTGTATTCAGGCAACGTGACCAAGTGGGTCAAGCTCGCCAACACGTTGAGGCTTCGCATGGCAATGCGCATTTCCTACGTCGACGAGGCCAAGGCGAAGGCTGAGATTCAGGCGGCAGTGTCCAACAGCGTAGGCTTGATGCAGACCGCCGACGATGACGCCACGCTGAAGCAATCGTCTGACCTCACGTTCATCCATCCTCTCTTTGAGATTGCCACCAGCTGGGACGATGAGCACATGAGCGCGACAATGGAGTGCTACCTTTCTGGTCTCAATGATCCGAGAATGGCAGCCTATTTCCAGCCAGCCACAGGCACGGGAGAGTATAAGGGCATACGCAACGGCAAGTCGTCGATAGAGAAGTCCAACTACAAGGACAACACGTCGAGGATGAACTATACCTCCGACCACGACATGGAGTGGATGCACGCTGCCGAGGCTTGGTTCCTGATGGCGGAGGCGAAGATACGTTTCGGCATAGGAACACAAACGGCAAGGCAATATTATGAGCAAGGCATCAAGGTGTCGTTCGCCTCAGCCGGTGTGGCTGGAGCCGACAGCTATATCAGCAATTCGGAGGCGTTGCCACTGAGCAAGTATGTAGACCCTTACAACAACAGGTCAACGACAGTCAGCTCTTACCTGACGATGCTCTCGCCAGCTTGGGACAGCGAGGCCAGCGACGAGACCAACCTCAAGCGCGTTTGGTTGCAAAAATATCTCGCGCTTTACCCTGACGGCGAGGAGGCATGGGCTGAGATGCGCCGCACGGGTTGCCCGGGAGTCATCCCTATCGAGTCGAACAAGTCGAATGGTGAGGTTCCTTCTGGACAGCTCATCAGCCGCTTGAAATTCCCCGATACTGAATACACCAACAACACAGCCAACACCGAGGCCGCCGTGCAAATGCTTGGCGGCGAGGACAAGGCCGGCACGAAACTGTGGTGGAACAAGAAATAACAACCAAAACGAACTCTTACAAATGAAAGCAATAAAATTACTCATAGCCCTGGCTTTCGCGGGGAGCTTGTTTGCCGCCTGCGACACTGACATAGAAAGCAAGGACATACAGAAGCCGCTCACCTACGACGACCTCTATTACCAGAACCTTCGCGATTACAAGAAGAGCGATCATGCCATCGCCTTCATGTGGTTCGCGCAATACGGCGCGCAAAACTCCATGGCCGTGCGCTTTGCCGGCTTGCCCGACTCTCTCGACATTTGCTCGCTGTGGGGTGGCATTCCCGACTCGTCGGCGACAGACGTGTGGAAAGAGCTGCGCTTCGTGCAACAGGTGAAAGGCACCAAGATGCTCGTGGTGGCCATCACGCGTATAGACGCTGAGTCTACCGAGCTCGATTTCAAGAAAGAGCAGCTCAAGGGCCTTGACATGCCAGCTGGAAAAGAGCGCGACTCCGTGCTCAACCACGCCATAGACATGTATGCCGACTATTTCCTCGACCAGGTGTTCTTGAACGACCTCGACGGTTTCGATGCCGACTACGAGCCTGAGGGCGACTGGCTGAGCGGCGACCGCTTCCTGCGCTTCTACAAGAGGCTCTCGCTCTATCTCGGTCCCAACCCCGACCAGACAAAGGAGGAGCGACTGAAACTCATACAGGAGCGTTATGGCGACAAGATGACGCTCGACGACTGCAACAAGCTGCTCTGCGTGGACTCCAACGGGCAGGTGAACAGCAACGCTGACCTCGTGCCGTTGAGCAACTACTATTTCGTCCAAGCCTACGGTGGCGGTGTCGGAAATGGAGACACCTACGGCTCATGGCCTGTGTCCAAGGTGGTGTTCTGCGAGAATGTCGGCGACAACTGGGGCACTGCCCTTACAGGTTTGAAGAACCAGGCGGCTTGGGAGCCGGCCACGGGACACAAAGGCGGATTCGGCGCGTTCTTCGGGCACCGCAACTACAACGTGACACAATACAACACCGAGCCATACGCCATTTTCCGCCAGTGCATACAGGTGCAGAACCCGGCAGTACATTGAACGACTTATTCTAAATAAAGAAAATCAAATCATGAAAAGATATTTGTTTTTTGTTTTTGTATTCGCATCGCTCTTGGGCCTCACCGCTTGTACGGACGGTCCAGAGTATGGCGATGCCGTTTACGTGACAGGCACGCTGCAATCGCCAAACATCCGTTTCCTGGTCGATGGTGAGTCGAGCATGGGCCTCACGGTGTCGTCGAGCACCAAGGCCACAAGCGACGTGAAAGTGGATCTCGCGGTCGACGCGAGCAAGCTCGATGAGTATAATGCCACAAACGGTCGCAACGCCATATTGCCTCCTGAGGGCAGCTACACCCTGGATTCCAAGGAGGTGACCATTGAGGCTGGCAAGGCGCAGTCGGGTGCCATCAAGATTACGGCCGATGCCGACAAGTTGCAAGAGGGCCAGGCTTACTGCTTGCCCGTTTCCATTACCGATGTGAAGGGTGGCGACCTGAAGACGTTGGGCTCGGGCAGGACCGCGTATATCGTCTTCACCAAAGTGATTGACATTGAGGCGGCCAACCTCAACAAGGCCGGGTCGTTTGACATTCCTGGATTCGGAGGCGACGACAGTCCTGTGAAGGCGTTGACACAGATGACATTGGAGATGAAAATCAAGCCCCTGTCGTTTGGCGGCATCAGTTCGCTGATGGGCTGCGAGGAGAACTTCCTGTTCCGCTTTGGCGACGACGCGTCTATTGCCGACAACGTGTTGCAGTTGGCCAAGGCTTCTATCGGCACGAGTTCCAATCCCGACAAGAAAGACCACTATGAGGCTGTGGCGCACGACCCGTTCGACACTGGCTCATGGCATCATTTCGCCGCGGTGTACGATGGCTCGTGGCTCCGCGTTTACCTCGATGGCAAGCAGATTCAGGCAGTGGAGACGAAAGGAGGTACCATCAATTTGAGCATTGCCTACAACGGTCACGACTGGAGCGACACGTTCTCTATCGGTCGTTCAGTGGGCCACCAACGCTTCTTCAACGGACTGGTGTCGGAGGCACGCGTATGGACCGTGGCGCGCTCCGTGGCAGAACTGCAAGATGGCGTGTGCTATGTTGACCCGAAGTCGAAAGGCTTGCTGGCTTACTGGCGTTTCAACGGTCAGTTGCAAGACGATGGCACGGTGCTCGACGAGACCGGACATGGATACAACGCCCATCCTTATGGCAGAATAACATGGGAAGGCAACCAGAAATGCCCATTCTAAGGCGTAATAAATTGACCATAAATCTTTGAAAACATGAAATCAAGACATATAATGTTTCTCCTCGGCGCGCTGTGCCTGACAGGGTTGTCGCTCTCTTCTTGCAGCGACGAGGAGAGTTACGACGTGGTTGGTAGCAACGAGGAAAAGGTATTCTTCGACCCTCACGCTTCTGCCACTCAGCAAAACGAGATTTACAACACGCCCGCTGGCGTGTTCGGCTTGGCTGGCGGCGCGTTTGCCGTGCATTCGCAATATGCCGCCGACGGCAGGACCATCACCGTGGGCGGCGAGGTGGACAACAGCCTCGTGGACAACTTCAACAAGCAGCATGCTTCCAAGGAAGGGGAAAGCGCGATCGTTTACAACGCCCTGCCGCAGGATGTATTGTCATCGGTGAACATAGGCAAGGTGAAAATCGAGCCTGGCAAGAGCGTAGGCGACACCACGCTCATCGTGTCCATGCCGTCGGAGAAGTGCACGTCATTGACAGAGCCATATTATGTGGTGCCTGTTCGCTTGAAGGTAGACGGCGTTGACAAGGGAGGTTCACGCTATCAGCCTGCTGTGCGCGACACGTTCAACACCGTGTACGCGGTCATCCACAACGCCGGAAGCGACTATGTGCACACCGAAGGCAGCGATACGAAGAGTTGCGCCATTGTCACCACGCCAGTGGGCGTGTTTGGAGGCATCGACGCTGAGTTCAACGTGTCGGTACGTGCCAACAACGACGCTCAGTTCTCGGTAAAGGGTGAGATAGACAACTCGCTCGTGGCCGATTACAACAGCGAGCATGGAACAAACTATCAGCCTCTGCCAACAGACGTGGCATCGAAGCTTCAAATCACCGATGGAACCATTGCCGCCGGCAAGCTCGCCACGTCGCCTGGACTCAAGGTGACAGACCCCACAAATGCGGCCAATTCGTTGAGCGGCAGTTATATGCTTGCCCTGAAGCGCACGTTTGTTTATCCCAATGGGCAAACCGCTGAGCTGCCTAACGCCTATGTCATCGTGGAGACCAAGACCTCGTTTATCAACGACGATGCGACGCAGATTGTCGGAACAAAGGGAGATGGCAGCGCATGGAAGGCCATTGACTGCTCGTCCAACTTGAATCCGGACAATTTCAAGAATCTCGTGTCTGGCGGTTGGAGTGCTTATTGGAACATTGACAGCAAGGATCTCGACTATGCCACATTCACCGTTGACCTTGGGCAGGAAAAGAGCCTCTGTGGTTTCTACCTTAGCAGCTATGTGCTGAATAATTGTGAGGTGGAAGTGAGCAAGGACAACAAGACTTGGACACAGATAGGTGACACGGAAGGCCACAAGTACGTCAACGTTTGGGACTATGAGACTTACGAACAATACAGCGAGTATGTGCTTTACGGATCCGTAAGCTGCCGCTACGTGAAGTTCAAGGCTCATTTCAATACTTCCGGCTACTATTGGAGCTCTTCATGGGGCAGGAGGTTCAACGACCTGAGCTTGTATTTCAACTAAAACGATTAAAAGATATAATATCATGTTACGCAGTCTTCTTTTTCTTCTTCTCGCTTCGTGCTCCATCCTTGTCCACGCCCAGCACGCGCGCAACAATGCCGCGTCGCAACCTCGTCAGACGACAACGGTCGTGACCGACAAGCGAGTCTACGATTTCGGGATCATCAAGGAGAGGGAAGGAAAGGCCGACTGCGTGATAACTCTCATCAACAAGGGCAAGAAGGCGGTGGCGATCTCCGACGTGCGAACGTTTTGCGGATGCGCCGCGCCTTCCTACTCTCGTGAACCTGTGCAACCTGGAGGGAAGACAAGGCTTATTATAACTTATAACCCTGAGAATCGCTCTGGTCGATTCTCCAAGGACGTGTACATCATATTAAACGGTGGCGACACTTATGTCCAAACCAAGATTACTGGCAACGTGGTGTCGTACCTTCATCCCGTGACGGAGGATTACCCATACGCTTTTGGCGAGGGATTATATATGAGCAATCAAGTGTTGCCTTTCGCCTTTCAAGGAGAGAATGTCCGTCAGACCTCGACGTTGCGTATAGCCAACGACACGCGGAAGCCAATGGAAATCGTCATCACGAAGAGGCCGCTCAACAAGGTGCTCAGAGTGCCGGCGAAGATAAGCCTCAAACCGCTTGAAAGGACAACCATAGATTGCAGCTACGCCTATCCACGACAATATTCACGCGACCGCGTGGTGTGGCTCGACATCAAGGTCAACGGCAAGGCGGTGAAGCCTATGAAGGTGGTGCTTTACGGTTCGCACAACGTGCTGCACATGAAATGAAACCTCGCAAATCTTGCCCCTGTTTCTGTTCGGCATTTAAGTAAACTTTTCTCTTGCTTTTGTTTGGATAGTTTGATTTTTCTGAATAACTTTGTAAAAATAAGTTATAAAAGATGCATCAATATGTGAACAAAGACATTCTGTTCAATGACCTCAGCGCGGGGCGCAAGGAGGCCATTGAGTATTTGTTCACAACTTATTATCCTCGTCTTCGCAACTATGCCTTGCACTTTATCGCTGATGTTGACGACGTGGAGGACATCATCCAAGATTGTTTCGTGAATTTATGGAACCGTCGGGCCATGCTCACTGGCGTTTCCATTTCGTCAATGCTCTTCACCATGGTGCGCAACGGCTGTCTTAACTTCTTGAAGCACAAGGCCATCGCCGAAGGGTATAACAATAGGGAGCTTAGCCAGCTCAATGGCAGCGAGGCGTTATACAATTATGACTTCCTGGGTTCCGCCGATGAGGAGCTGCTCTGTGATGAATTGCGGCGACAAATAGATGAAGTGTTGCGGAGTCTGCCAGAGCGTTCACGTCAAGTTTTTGTGATGAGCCGCTTCGAGGGCTTGAAAAACAGGGAAATAGCCGAGCGGCTTGATATTTCTGTTAAGGTCGTGGAAAAACACGTCTCCAAGGCTCTTGCCATGCTTCGGAAGCAAATAATAAGCCGTGGCAATGTCGAGCTTTACCTTTTGTTGCTTTCCTGGACATTGCACACGGTCTGACAACCGCACTTATAGCCATTTGGCGTTTCAGCGTAATCGCGTTGCCATTCAAGCGTAAACGCGGCGCGATTCAAGCGTAACCGCATCGCGATTCAAGCGTAACCGCATCGCGATTCAAGCGTAAACGCGGCGCGATTCAAGCGTGAAGCAGAAACGTGGCGATTTACCTTTTGTTACCATAAGAATTGCCCCCATGCCGAGTCATTTTGATTCCGCATGGGGGCTTGCTTTTTTGGGGATGTCGCACCCAAAAGAAATACAGAATGTTCTTGCCTTACTGCTCGGCTGGTGAGTCGGATGTCATGGGCCAGTATGGGTTCTGGTATATCGGGCTCTTGTCGAGTGTGGCGTGGTCAGGTGCCGTGAGTTGCATCTGCTTCAGCGGCATGGGGTAGAGGTAGTGTGCCATGTGCCATGTCAGTCCGTTGGCGTAGCTGTTGTTGTCGAGGTTGGTCTGTTGTGGGCGCAGATACTCGCTGTCCGACTTTTTCGACACCGTGGCGTTGCCCGAGCCATCGGCTATGACCTTGCTCGCGTCGTACCATTTCTCCATTGGGGTGTTCCAGAAATGCATGCCCTCGTTGAAGAAAGGCGTGCTGATGAGTTGGTCGTAGGAACGCCAGCGCTGCAAGTCCATCTCGCGCAAGCCCTCGCCAAGCAGTTCGGAGCGACGCTCGCGACGGATGTTGTAGAGCACCTTGTCGGTGAGCAACTTGCCTGCCGTCCATGCGCCCCAGTCGAGTTTCTCCTTGCTCATGTCGGTGGCGTCTATCGTGACCTGTGGGTTTACGGCATCGCCAGTGAATCCAGCCGCCTTGCGCACGTCTTCCCAGTATTCCACTATATGACCAGAGTTGAGGCTATGGGTGAGCATGTATTCCGCTTCCATGTAGTTGAGCAGCGCCTCCGTGGCGCGGAAAATCTCAGCCGCGTTGTAGCAATTGCCGTTGTCGCACTCGGCCTTGTCGAATGTGCCACCCTTGCGTATGCAGTAGCCGGTGGAGTAGTTTTTCTCGGTGTTGTGGCCAAGGATGTTAGGCACGGGTTCCGTCTCCACGAAGTGGTCTGCCTCCGAAGCCATGTTCTTGAACACGTTTTTCTGTCCAGGCACCTTCAGAAACACCGTGAGGCGCGGGTCGCGGTCTTTCGCGACATCGGCGATGGTCTGGTCGCTGTAGGTGTAGGCCGAGTTGTAGCGTGGCTTGCCATCCTTCATGAGATAGCCCTCGACACAGCTGCGTGTCAGTCCCACTCCGCTGTTGCTGAACTGCACAGAAACCTCCACGTTGTTGCAGATGCCCAGCGACTTGCTGTATTGGCGCCATAGCAGCACCTCGGGCTTGTCGCTCATGTCGTCGGTGCCCCAGATGTCGAGATAGGGGTTATCCTCGCCTTCCTTCTGCGGCACGATGCCGTTGTTCACGCTCAGCTGTCCCTTGTACTTCTCGGCCACCTCCTCGGCGGCCTCGGCAGCCTGGGTGAAGAAGAACTTGGCTTCGGCGTCGCGGCTTCCGGCCTTGAAGCTGAAGTTGGCGTTGTAGTCTTTCTTGGCTCCAGGCCATCCCTGCTCGCCCGGCACGAACGGCGTGCCGGCGAAGTTGGTGAGCCAGCATCCCTCAAACAGTGCCACGCGGCTCTTCAGCAGTTTTGCCACGTCGTAGCCCACGCGGGTGTGGCGCTTCTCGAAGTTTGGCTTCATGAATGTAGTGGCAGAGTCGAGGTCGGAGAGTATGAAGCGTGCCACCTCGTTGCATGGGCGGCGCTTGTAGGCGTCGACCAGCGTGCTTTCATCGTCGGGCAGGTTGGCGGTGATGATGGGGAAGTCGCCAAACTTCTTGAGTTGCTCGAAATACTCGTAGGCGCGGAAGAAATAGAGCTCGCCGATGTATTGGCGGATGTTGTTGTCGTCGCCGCTGATTTGCTTGTCGTTGTATGCGGCAGTGGCCTCGCGCAGCCAGTAGTTCACGTTGCGTATGCGGTCCCACTTGATGGTTTCGCCCGATTGCGCGGTCTTCCACAGTCCGTCGCCGAACTTGCGGTCAGGCCACCAGTCGATCTGGTTGTCGGTGTTCTTGTCGTTGCCGTAGATGCCGTAGCTCCAGTTGGCGTGCCCGGGCAAGATGTCTTGATAGAGCTGATTCACCGCGGCCTGAAGGTTGCTCTCATTGCTTACGAATCCGGTGGTAGGGAGATATGAAGGTGGCTCTTGCTTCAAGAAATCATCACACGATACGATGGTTGCCGAGAAAGCCACTGCCATTATTGATAATTTATATAGTTTCATGTTTTCCTTGGATTTAATAGTTAGACTGTATGTCTTTCCTTGTCGGTGTCTTCGCGTCACATGGTGACGTTCACGCCAAACGAGAATGTCTTTTGCAGGGGGTAGCCGTTCGCGGCTTTCGACGTGATGGTCTCCGGGTCGAACTGGTGTGGCAGGCTCGTGATGGTGAAGAGGTTCTCCATCGACACGAAGAAGCGCGCGTTGGTGAGTCCGATGTGTGAGAGCAGCGTCTTTGGCAGCGTGTAGCCAATCTGCAGGTTCTTCAGGCGCATGTAGGCAGCGTTCATGATATAGCGTGACTGCGCCTGCGTGTTCATGTCGCTGTAGCGCGGGCGTGGCAGGTAGCCGTTGACGTTCTCTGCCATGTAGCCGTTTTGCACGGACCATGAGCTGGCGTCGCGGTAGTAGTCTCGCACGTCGGTGATGCCCGACGACCACCACTGCCCGGAGCCTGTGGCGCCAAACATGTACTCCTTGCCGCCGCCCTGGTTGCTGTTGCACCAGTAGTCGCGCTTGAGCACTCCCTGGAAGAAGGCCTGTATGTCGAATCCTTTCCAGCTGGCGTTGAGGTTGATGCCCATGAGGTAGCGTGGGGTTGAGTTGCCTATGACCTTTAGGTCGCCATGGTCGTCGAGGGTGCGCATTCCCTGTGTCACCTTATGGTCGCCGTTGAGGTCCTTGTACATCACGTCGCCTGCTCCCCACGACTCGCTGCTGATGGAGCTTTGGTCGGCCACCTTGAGGTGCGCGTCCATCTCCTCCTGGCTCTTGGCTATTCCCTCGGTCTCATATCCCCATATCTCGTTGATGTAGCGTCCTGCGATGTATGAGTCGATGGAGTTGGTCGGGTTGTTTGGGTAGCGCGTGATCTTGGTGCGCGCGTCGGAGAGGTTCACTGACGCTCCGTAAGAGAAACCGTTGGCCAGGCGGTCGCGCCATGCTATCTGCAGCTCCCATCCCGATGTGCGGAGGTCGGTGTTGTTGGTCACGGGCACGGCGGTGCCGAGAATGTCGGGCATCTCAGGAGCCTTGCCCACCATGTCCTTGGTGTCGCGTATGTACCAGTCGAACGAACCGGTGAGGCGGTTGTTGAACAGTCCGAAGTCGAGACCTATGTCGTAGCTCTCGATGCGTTCCCACGTGAGCAGGTCCGACACGAGGCTTGGCGCGGCCACGGTGTTGGGCTTCTTGCCGTCTTGCAGCCATTCGCCATTGGAGGGCTTGTATTCGAGCTTAGAGTAGGTCTGATACCAGTTGGTGGTGTTGCAGTTGCCCAACGAGCCGTATGAGGCGCGCAGCTTGAGTGTGTTCACCACGTCGGTCAGTGGCTCCCAGAACTTCTCGCGAGCGATGTTCCAGCCGAGCGATACCGATGGGAAAGTCTTCCACATGCGGTTGGTGCGGAAACGCGAGGTGCCGTCGTGGCGTATGTTGGCCTCAAGGAGGTAACGCTCGTCATAGTTGTAGTTGAGCCTGCCGAAGAATCCCGCCGTCTGCCATTGGTTGTATGCTCCGCCCACGCTTGGCGTGACGGCGTTGCCATCGTATCCGTAGCCCGTGGTGAGGTCAAGGTATGGGCGCGACGGGTCGAGTATGCCGACGCGCTCGGCAGAGAATTTGGTCTGCTTCATCTGCTCCGCCTGGAAGCCGCCCATGACATGGAAGTTGTGCTTCTGTGCCAGGGAGAAGGTATACTCGGTATAGGCTTGGAAATTGAAATAGTTTTCCTTGGTTTCCTCGTTGTGCGCGTTGTTGCTTGTGTCTCGCACGTAAGGTTGCCCTGCCACGTTGTGCTGGTATGTGATTTGCTTGCCCCAGTGACGCAGTGAGGAGTCGGTGCGGTAGTTGAAGTCGAGGTGTGTGAGCCAGTTCTTGACAGGCTCTATCACGAGTCCGACCTGCTGGTTGAGCACGTCGCGCTGTGTCGTGTCTTGTCCGCCTGTGGCCAGTCCGAGGGCTGGTGACGGGGCGTCGTAATAGTATCCGTTGCGGTCGTAGAGTGGCAGTATGGGCCAACCCTGCCGGGCAAGGTTGTTGTAGAGACCGTCGGTGAGATTTGACGGTCGCTCAAAGTCGGTGCGTGTCCAGCGCATGGCGTAGTTGAACGACAGCCAATCGGTGATTTTGCCGTCTATGCGCGCGTTGGAAGCGTAGCGGCTGAACTTGTCTTTCGCGAGTTTCATCAAGCCGTTGTTGTCGAGATAGTCGAACGAGGCGTAGTAGTTGAACTTCTCGCTTCCTCCGCTCACGCTTGCCGTGTGTTCCATGGAGAATGTGGACTTCTTGTATATGGCGTCGTACCAGTCGACGTCGTCTATGCCGTGCGCGTAGCCGTCGTCCCACGTGGTGCCGTTGCTCGATGATATGCCGTAGACCAACGTGCCGTCGGCCAATTGGCGTGTGCCGGGCCCGACAGGCTTGGCGTTGTGGTAGTCCTCGATCTGCTTCATCCAGTCGGCGTTGAAGTAAGTGCCCCAACCAGAGTTGTAATAGCTGTCGTTCGTCCATGCCGCGAAGTCGACGCTGTTCATCATGTGCTTTTGGCGTATGGGGGAGCTGATGCGGAACGAGTTGTTGTAGTTGACGGTCACCTTTCCGTTCTTGCCCTTCTTGGTGGTGATGAGTATCACTCCAAACGGTGCGCGCGAGCCGTAGATTGACGATGCCGCGGCATCCTTGAGCACGGAGATGCTCTCTATGTCTTGTGGGTTGATGGTATTGATGTCGGCCTCGGAACCGTCGACGAGGATGAGCGGTGAGCCGTCTGAGCCCTGTCCGATGGTTGCCGTTCCGCGCACGTTTATGGTCGATTTGGCATCCATGGAGCCACTGTTTTGCGTGATTTGCAGGCCCGGCACCATGCCTTGCAGGGCTTGTGCCGCCGATGTCACCGGACGCGAGGCGAGGTCGTCGCCGTCCACCATGGCCACGGCTCCCGTGAGGTCGGCCTTCTTCTGTGTGCCGAAGCCCACCACGACGACCTCATTGAGCTGTTTGCTGTCTTCCTGAAGCGTGATTCTCATGTTGGGCGTGGCTTTCACCTCTATGGTCTTGAATCCCACATAGGAAATCTCAAGGATTGTGCCCTGCGAGGCTTTTAGCGCGAAGTTGCCATCCAGGTCGGAAATGGTTCCCGATGATGCTCCCTTAACCTTGATCGTGGCGCCCACGATGGGTTCACCTTGCGAATCGGTGACTGAGCCCTTCAGCAGGTCTGCTGATTGCTGGGTTATGCCAACGCCTGTTGTCGATGCGGATGTCGACAGCGGGCACGCGGCCAAAAATGCCGGGGCGAGCAAAGACACGAACGTGGTCTTGCTGGTCAAATGATGCAATGCGTTGTGCTTCATAAATATTGTTTTTAAGTTTTAATGGTTTTCTTGTATCAATGCTGCAAATTTATGTATAGTAGGTTGATACATGAGGGGGATTTTTGGTAAGTAAAGGGACTTTTTTCGTATTTTGCCCTTTTCAGCGACGAAATATGAAAAAAATCCCTTCCTTTACCATTTTCGTTATCCTTTTTCTTCCTTTTACCTATTGAAGATATGTAGCCTAAAATCTTTCATGCTTCCCGGCGTGCCTTGCTCGGCGCGTGGCAGGTATTCGATGGCCGACACTTCCCGTTCGGCTCCGAGGTCTATGACGAGCAGGTGCGGCAGGGGCGCGCCTTGTTCCGTCTGCCAGTATGTCGATTCTTGAAGGTCAAACGCCTTGTCGCCTGTGTGGTTGCCTTGCAGGTTCTCGCTGTCGGCGTATCTCACGGTCCAGTTGTCGCGGTTTATGCGCTTCCCGTCTTTGCCAATCAGGTATATCTCCGCAATGGCCACAGGCTTGCCATCGTGTGTGGACGTGCATTCCAAGGCGAGGTAGCGGCCTTTTGCCGTCTTTGCGAAATCAATCTTCTGCCATCCGTTGCCTGGCCGCGTCTGCCCCTCTGCCACGGGAGTGGATGAGTTGAGGTCTGGCTTGTCGCCGATGTTGTTGTGCTTTGCCGATTTCTCAAGCTGCAACTTGTCGAGCTCAGGTTTAGTCTGCCCCCACACTTTCGTGTCTTTCGGTCCCTCTATATCGAGAACCACGATCTCGTTGCCGCCTTTCTTGAGCCAGCATCCAGGACAGTAGAGCGTCTGTTGTGGGCCTATGCTCCAGAAACGTCCGAGGGCGTGGCCGTTGACATACACTTGCCCTTTGCCCCACGTCTCCATGTTTAGAAACGTGTCGCCCGTCTTCTTGAGGTAGAATGTAGTGGCGTAGTAGCCTATCTTGTCGGGAGTCCTGTCTGGCGTTGCCAAGTCGTCGTGCGCGGTGGTCATGGCTTTGCGCGCCGTGGCGTAGCTGTCGGGTACGCGCCTCATGCGCCAATCCTTGAGATTGAACGTCAGCTCGTCGCCGTCAAGCTCGGTGCTGAGTGTCACGTCGCCCACGAGGCCCTTGAAATCCTTTATCGCCCGTCCGAAATTGATGCGCCCCATGCCCTCGACCAGAAGCGTGAGCGTCTGACCCTTCCGCGTGGGTGGCAAGGGCAGCGAACGCTCGTTTTTCACGCGGTCTATCTTGCCTATATAGTTGCCGTCGATAAACACTTGGGTGAAGTCGTGGCCATCTATATGCAATGTGCTCCCGTCCTTGGTCTCGGGCAGTGAAGTGTCGTAAAGCATTGAGCCCCAGCCCATGTTCATTTGCTCAAACGTCATCGGCTCTTGACTTTCTGCCGTGCTGTCAACCCCGCACCACAATGGGGCCATGCGCCTTAGGGTCATGGAAGGTATGGCGATGGTGCTTGCCGCGGCCTTGGGCACGTTGGGCAATTTCTTGTCGGAGTGTTTTTGCAGGGTCTTCCTCAGAAGCCAGAATTTCTCGGTCGGCTCGCCTTGCTCGTTGATTGGCGCGTCGTAGTCGTATGAGGTCACGTCGGGAGCGAATCCCGGAGAGTTGGCTCCTGCCCAGTGGCCGAACGACGAGCCTCCATGGGTCATGTAGAGCGAGAACGATATGCCTTTTGACAGCATCTCGTCGATGCCATCAACCATGTCTTTCGCCGGTCGTGTCTCATGGCGCGCGCCCCACTTGTCGAACCATCCGCTCCAAAACTCGGAGCACATGAGTGGAGTGGAGGGACGCAGCTCGCGGAGACGGCGAAACTGGTCGTCGATGTTGGCGCCTGTGCCGAAATTCATTGTCCAAACGAGGTCTGGCAGGGCGTTTTTCTCGAAGTTGGAGTTCCAGTCGCATTGAAACATGGTGACGGCCCTCGCCTTGTCGCCCGAAGGGTTCCAGTATTTGCGCAGCGTGTCGCGTATCTTGGCCACGTAAGCCTTGTCCTCGCCGTAGCTGCCATACTCGTTTTCTACTTGAACCATTATTATAGGGCCTCCATGGGCTATGGTGAGAGGCGCGAGTTGCTCGGCCACTTTCTTTTCAAAGATGTCCACTCGTGACATGAAGTAAGGGTCTTGTTCCCTCAAGCGTATGTCCTTCTTCTTGAGCAGCCACCAAGGCAGGCCTCCCATCTCCCATTCGGCGCATACGTAGGGGCCAGGGCGCACGATGACGTACATGCCGTTTTTCTTGGCCAGCCGGCAAAACCCGGCCACGTCGTTGTTGCCCGTGAAGTCGAAATGTCCCTCTTGCGGCTCGTGGATGTTCCAGAACACATACAGGCAGATGGTGTTCATGCCGAGGGCCTTGCACATCTTGATGCGATGTTCCCAATATTGCCGCGGTATGCGGGGGTAGTGCAGTTCGGCGGCCTTGATGACAAAGGGCTTGCCGTTGAGCAAGAAAGTCTTGTCGCCAACGGCAAATGATTTGACCGTAGTCGCAGATGCGGCATTATGGCGCGGCGTGGCGGCATGACTCACCATGGCCATGGACGAGGCAATGGCAATGCCAGCAAATAGGTTTATTATTTGTCTCATATTTGTTTTGGTTTCTACTGTCTTCTTGTTTTCATGCACTTTAGAATACGTTTATACTCTTTTGGAGTAATCTGAATCACCGTGCCGTGGCGTGGCGTGAACGCTCCAGCGGTCTTGGTGTCGGCAACCCAATGGAACGTGCGCAAGTCGTCGGAGCGCGTGAACTGATAATGCCCGGACATGTAGCAGTCGTACATCAAGCACCATCCTCCGTCGATAAGCGGAAAGGCGCAGCCTCCCTCCACGTTGTCCTTGGTTTGTTCGCAGTATCCGTCGAGAAGCGTCCATGACGAAGGGTCGTGCAAGTCGTGAAAGACATACTGGCGTATGCCCTTGTGAGCGCCGTCTTGCTCGGTCTTGAAGAAGAGGTGATACTCGCCATTCTTGTCTTGGACAATATCCGTGTCTATCGCGGGTGCATGGAAATCGAACAACACTTTTGGCTCGCCCTCAAGGTCGGAGAAGTCGGCGTTGGCATAAGCCCAATAGACGCGGTCGTAAGGTATGGAGCCATCGTCGGTCAGGAGGGAGAAATACACCATGTATTTCCCTGCCTTCTTGTCGTATATTGTCTGTGGCGCCCATACGCGCGTGACATTGGCGAAGTTTTTCCCGTGATATTTCTCAGGGAAGTTCACCGTGTGGTGTTGCCAATGTATCAAGTCGCGCGACTTCATCATCACGATGCCACGGTTGCTCGCCCATCCTAACGACGAGCGCATGTCGGTGGCCACCATGAGATATTCGCCGTGTTCGGATTTAAGTATGTGGGGGTCGCGCACGCAGCCGGTTAGGGCTATTGTGTCCGCGGTCACGATTGGTTTGCCGCCGTTGAGTGGAGTATAGTTGAAACCGTCGTCGCTGATGGCGTAGAAGATTTGCTCCTGCCGTGGCTCGTTGCCCGTGAAATACACGAACAAGTACTTGTTGCGGGCGTATGCCGACAGCGACACCGCAACCAAGGTTATGGTGACGAAAAGCCTTGAGAATAGTTGTGTTAGCTTCATTGATTCTTATTGATTGAAGGTTCTTGGCCAAACAGTGGGGTTCTTATGTTAAAGGGTGGGCCGTTTCACGGCTCGACAAATGTCGTAATGCTGCGCGGCGCGAGCAGGGTCGTTCCCTCTGAGGCTCCCAGTGGCGCAAGGCTCTCAGCCGACGTGTCACTCGTGCGGTAGAGCGTCCATCTTACTGGCGCGCTGCCTTTTATGCTGAATTCAACAGGTCTCACCTCTTCTGAATAGTTTATCGCCACTACCACCCATTTGCCGTCGGTGTTGCGATAGGCGGAGCACATCACCCCGTTTGGGTCTGTGCATGAATCGCGCCCTGTATTGGTGGCAAGTCCGTTCTTGGTGAAATATACGGGTGCTGAGTTGCAGAAGGCGAGGAGGTATGGCACGCCCCGCCGCTTAGCGAGTTTGAGAAAGTGTCGTTGCCTGCCTGTCGCGACCAGTCGTAGGAGCCGTCGCTTCTCAAGACGCATTCCGTGCGTGTGGGGTAGTTGATGTGTGAGCTGTCGCCTTGCTCCGCGCTTCCAGCCCCGAGGTTGAAGCGCCAAATGGAGAGGCCGATGCCCTTCGGCTTTCCCTCTGCGTCGTTTTCAGTGCTGAAAAGCCAGTCGGCCACCTGGTTTTGCTGCCATTCAGGCCATAGGCCGATAAACCTCATGCTCCAGGCGTCGCTCGCCCCGAAGTGCTGTATATGCTGCCGAGGTTGTGTTGGCAAGATGTCATATTTTTCTACTTGTCGCGGCTGGGCGCTTAGGCCGAGAAGCAGTGACACCGTGGTGACGCAGGCGCGCAATGGCTTGTCAGGTATGAGCTTGTTCATGATTAATAGGTTTTTCTGTTTTTCTTTGCCGCAAAGTTACGCAAACGCGGTGAGGTGCTGTAACATATTATTAATAAAAAACGGGGCGATTTTGGTATTCCATTACCAAAATCGCCCCGTTGTTCATCAATTGCGGTGGAAATGTCTTCCTTGCATTGTGCTCAAAGGCTCTGCACGTATTGTTTGGGCGTGACTTGCATCTTGCGCCTGAACAGCGTGCGGAAGTTTTTCACATCGCCAAACCCACATTGCTCAGCCACCTTCTCCACGTTGGTCTGTCCCTCTTTGAAGCATTTCACGGCTTTGAAAATCTTGTAGTCGTTGACAAACTCTATCAGCGACATCCCTGTCATCTGTTTCAGTTTCTTGTACAACGCTGAGTGGCTCATGGCGAGTTTCTGCGCGAGGTAGTCTACGTTGAAGTCTGGATTGGTGAGGTTGTCGTCGATGATTTCGCGGCATCGCAACAGGAATATTTGCTCTTCCTTGGTGTATGTGCGTTTTTCCTTCGCCAAGTCGGAGGTTAGCGACGCGTTGTCGCTCTCGGCTATGAGGCGGTCGATGCGCGTGCGCAGCAGTTTCAGTGACACTGGTTTGGTGATGTACGCGTCGGCCCCCGCGTCGTAGGCGGCTATGCGCTCTTCCTCGGATGTCTCTCCCGTGAAGATTATCACCTTGATGTGTTGCAGCTTCTTGTCGTTTTTCATTGCCCGAAGGAATCCCAGTCCGTCGAGGTTGGGCATCATGATGTCGCACACGATGATGTCTGGCAAGTGTTCACTCGCCATCTTCAAGCCCTCCTCGCCATCGTAGGCCTTTAGCACGTGGAAGTCGTTCACGAGGTTGCGTTCGAGCAGTGACACGGTGTCTCTCTCGTCGTCGATAATCAATATTGAGTGCGTTGCCGTTGGGTTGCTTTTCACCTTTGGCAGCGCCTTGGTCGTGTCGTCCTTCTCAGGAGTTGTCTCCATTGCCTTCTTGTCGTCTTCGACAGGTTGCGCGAGGACCTCGTGGTCGGTGGCGCCTGTCGATATTGACGCCGCGGTCTTTCGGCTTTCGTCATTGTCTGCCAACTTTGGAATCCGGAACGAGAAGGTGGAGCCAACGTTCACCTCGCTTTCAACTTGGATTTTGCCTCCGTGCAGTTCGACAAGCATTTGCACGAACGCCAGACCGATACCGTCGCCCTGGCTTTGCGCCTGGCCGCGTTCGGTGCGGTAGAACTTCTTGAATATCTCATCCCTTGCCTTGGGCACTATGCCTATGCCATCGTCCTTGACACTGAACACCACGTCGTCGTCGGTTTCTGTCAAGCTGAGTGTGACATGTCCTTTGGGCCTCGTGTATTTATAGGCATTGGAAACGAGGTTGTTTATGCACATCTCTATTTTCTCCCCGTCCATCATGACCCATACTGGATGGTCGGGCAGCGATACGCTGAACGTGATGTCTTTTTGGTCGCAGAGGTCAATGTAGTCGTCGGCAAGGTCGCGTGCGAACGCCGTGGCGTTTATCCTTTGTTTCTGGAGCGTGAGCTTGCCCTCGTCCATCTTCCTGAAGTCTATCGCCCGGCTGATGAGTTTGCTTATTCTCGTGGCGCCTCGATGCATGGCCATGAGGCAAGTCGTGGGTACGGTGACCATCGACTGCCGTCGGTCTATGAGCTCCTCCAGTTGCGCGGCAATGAGGAAAACGGGTGTGCGCAGCTCGTGTGTGATGCTGGTGAAGAAAGACATCTTGGCCTCGTCTATCTTGCGTTGGCTTTCCTTCTCCTTCTCCGCCAGTTCCATCTTGTGGCGCAAGTTGAGCTCGCGGAGGTATAGTTTTGCGCCTATGTAGGCCAGTCCGATTATGAAGAGTGTCCATAGTGTCCTTGCCCACCAGGTGAGATACCAAGGCGGCAGTATCGTTATGCGTAGCACCGATGGCCTCGTCCACTTGCCGGTGAGGTCGGTGCATCTCACCACGAACTCGTAGTCGCCAGGCGGCACGTTGGTGTATTGTGCCTCGCGTCGGTCGGTCATCTCTCCCCATTCCGTTTCCATGCCTTTCAGGTAATAAGAGAAGCGGATGGCGCGAGGTGCCGTGTATTCTGGTACTGAGAAGTGGATGGAGAAATAGTTTTCGTTGTGTTTCAGTTTTATGCCCTCATCGCTGGTAGAGCCGAGATTGACATACCGCCCGTTGGCGAGGATCAACGCGTTGAACGAGACTTGCGAGAACAAGGCTCCTGATTGTATTGGCGCGTCGGTTGCCCATACAAGTCCTTCAGTGGAACCAAAATAATAGCATCGGCTGTCCGCGTGGCACGCCCCATAGTTGTAAGTCGCCGGCAAGTTGTTGTCGAGGTCGCACCGCATGAAGGTCTCGCTTTGCGGGAAGAAGTAGTAGAGGCCGTTGCTCGTGGAGAACACCATGTGGCCTTGGCGTGACTCCACGATGCCTGTCACGGCATTGCTTCCGAGCCCCTGTGCCATGTTGTATGTGCGCACTTCGCCTTTTCGCTCGTCGATGCGGCAAATGTCGTCGTAGCTGAACGAGACCCATACTCGTCCCTCGCGGTCGGCATATACGTATTTCACGCTGTTGGTGCTCAAGGCCATGCCCTTGGTCGTCTTGCTGTAATGCCTCACCACGCGCTTGCTGCTTTTGTCTACCTTGTACACTCCGTTTATGGTTCCTATCCACACGTACTTGCCGTGTAGGCTTATGGACTGGCAATCGGTTCCCGTGAGTCCTTTCACGGGGCTGAACTTGCCTCTTCGCTTGTCGAACACCAACACGTCGCGACCTCCCACCCAGAGGTTGCCATCGTGGCTGTCGCAAATAGTCCAGATGATGTCTCCGTGGTTGCTGTAGAGTGGAATATTGTAGTTGGTGAACGTGTGGGCGCGCAAGTCAAACCTCGCAAGTCCCTTGTCGTACACCGCCATCCACACGCCGTTGTCGTCGCTTGTCATCGACACGATGTTGTCGCCCCAAAGCTGGCTGTTGGCTGAGGTGTAAGTGGCGGTTACGGCGTGCGTCTTGGCGGATATTACGCTCATGCCGCCTCCGTCCATGCCGACGTAGACATTGCCCTGCCGTGATGTCACCGCTGTCACGAGGTCAAAGGGGAGCGAGCGTGTCGCCTTGTCGCGGAGGTGGAACGCTGTCCCGCCGCAGCGATATTGTGTCAAGCCTTTGCGATAGGAACCTATCCACAGGTTACCTATGTTGTCGGCGAAGACGGAGTAGATGGCATTGCCGCATATCCCGTCCTTGTTTTCCGTGAGCCACCGTTCGCCAAGATTGTTCTTTACCATCATGCCCTCTCCGTCCGTGGCGAAGGCTGTGCCGCCTTGGAAGTCGGTCACGACCTTGAGGTTTGACGGGACATTGTCGTCGCACGCAATGAGTTTCCCGTCTGTGAGCTTGAAGGCAGCCGACCTTGAGCCAATGCCATTGCCGACGTATATGCGACCTTGCCTCTTGCTGAAATACACCACGTTTTTCATTGTCCCCCTTACCGTTGTCTTGACAGATGCCAATACTCGCCTCGCGTCTGCTGACAGCAACAAAAGCTTGTTGTTGGCAGTGGCGACAAGGTGTTTGCCTTGCTTGGCATCGCCCATGGCGGTGATGGAATAGACGCGGAGGTCGGGGCGAATGCGCTTGAACGTAGTGCCCTCGACGTGATAGAGCTGGCCAGTCTCATCGGTGGCAAACAGTCCGGAACTTGTCGTGGCCATCGTGACTATGCGCTTGTAGGCTTTTTGTCCGGGAAACGCGCAATGGTGAAACTTGTCGTCGCTGTTGCTGTAGAAGTCTACGCCAAGGTCGGTAGAGAAATACAAGCCACGCTTGTCGGCATGACAGGCGTGGATATTGTTGTTGGCGATGGATGAATTGTCGTAACGGCTGTGCTTGAACACGGTGAACAATAAGCCATCGAACCGAGCTAAGCCATTTGAAGTCCCCACCCATATATAGCCATTGCGATCTTGTGTGATGCAGTTGACAGAGTTGTCGGGCAAGCCGTTTCTTATGTCATAGTTGTGCAAATTGGTCTGTCCCTTGCCTTGGAGAGGCAAGAGAAGCATTATGATCGCAATGACTTGGTATATGGCGCGGGACATTTCTTGATGGCTTTTCGCATAATGGTTATTTCAGGTTGAATACCAACTTGCCTGCCTTCACGAGTGCGTCGTGGGACACGCGGTAACTATTCAACTTTTTGTCGCCAAGAGCCATTGAGCTTATGAGATAAGCCGATGGGTTGGCACGGTTGGCCTCTATCGTGAGGTCGCCAGCTGGATAGTATTGCTTGTCGAGATGCAGCGTCACGCGGTCAAACACCGGTGAGGTGAGCGTGTAGCTCGGGTCGCCTGGGCAGTCGGGATAGAAGCCGATCATGGAGAAGACCACCCATGCCGACATCGTGCCCGTGTCGTCGTTGCCAGGGATGCCGTCGGGCTTGTCGGTATAATATTTCTCTATGAGCTTTCTCACCTCTTCCTGCGTGCGCCATTCCTCGCCCTTGAAGCGACTGAATATATAAGGATAGGCTATGTCTGGCTCGTTGGCAGGATCGTAGTAACCCTTGTCGAAGACGCTTTGCAAGCGGTTGACAAATGGCTTCGCGCCACCCATGAGCTTGGCGAGACCGTCGATGTCGTGAGGCACGTAGAACGTGTAGTTCCACGATGAGCCCTCATGGAACCCGAGGGCGTTGGAGAAGTTGGCGCCATCGCTTGGGTTGAACGGCGTGAGCCACGAGCCGTCTTTCTGGCGTGGGCGAAGCGTGCCAGTCTGCTTGTCATAATAGTTCTTGTAGCCGAGGCTGCGCTGTCTGAACAGTTTCGCGTCTTGCTTGTGGCCGAGCTTCTCAGCCAAGCGAGCCAACGACGCGTCTGCCACGTAATACTCCAAGGCGTGCGACACGGAGTTGTCGCCCGACTGGTCTTGCGCGAACCACCCCAATGGTATGTATCCGCGGCTGATATACGGGTCTATGTCGCGGCGCATCTTGTTGTCCTTGCCAGGCAGCGTGGCTGACTTGCGGAACGCCTCGTATGCCGTGTTGATGTCGAAGCCACGCAAGCCTTTGAGCCATGTGTCGGTGATGACGGGTATGGCGGGGTCGCCCTCCATGGTCCACGTCTCGCGACCGAACAGCTCCCAGCGAGGCATCCAGCCCCATTCGCGATACATGTCTATCATGGAGCGCACCATCTCCACCTGTCGGTCGGGGTAGAGCAACGTTTCAAGTTGGTGCAGGTTGCGGTAAGTGTCCCAAAGCGAGAACACGGTGTAGCGCGTGCCATCGGTGTGGCCTATGCTGTCGCTTTCCATCTTCGGGTACTCACCGTTCACGTCTTGCAGGATGCAAGGCTCAAGCTGCGTGTGGTAGAGGGCAGTGTAGAACACGCGCTTCTGCGCCTCGGTGCCGCCCTCCACGGTTATCTTGCCAAGTGTTTTCTCCCATTCGTCGTCGGCTTGTCGAGCTATGTCGTCAAACGACTTGCCGCGCTGCTCTGCGTCGAGGTTCTCGCGGGCGTTCTTTATGGAGACGAACGACACGCCGACGGAGACCTCCACCTCGGAGGCATCGGCGAAGTCGTAGTTGAAATAGCATCCTATGTGGTCGCCGGCAAGGTCGCGCCCATAGTTTTGGTAGAGCTTGTACTTGCCGTTGTCGGGATCCCATTCACCTTTCACGCCTTCCATCTTGGGTTGCAACTTCCAGAAACCGGAAGATTGTGGCCTTTTGTTTACCCTTACCACGAAGTACATCGGGAACACCGCCTGTGGGTTGTAGCAGAAGGTGCCGAGAAGCCGGAATCCCTCTATCTCGGTGTCGCTCACTCGCCTCACGCTGCCGCCCACCTCGTTGGTCAGTCCGTCGCCAATGTTCACGAGGATGTGGCCCTCGCCCTTGGGAAACGTGTAGCGCTCGCGCGAGGAGCGAAGCGTGGATGTCATCTCGCATTTCACGCCATACTTTTTCAGCCTCACGCCATAATAGCCCGGGCGTGCCGTCTCTTGCTCGTAAGCCGAGCCGTAGTCGTGGTAGTCCACGTTGAGCTTGCCCGTTGTTGGCATGGTGAGCAGCGTGCCCATCTCTGGGCAACCCACGCCGCTCAGCATGACATGGGCGAAGCCGGTCATGTACACATTACTATACTCGTATGCTGCCGACCACCATCGCTTGTCCTTGTCAAACTTGTTCAGGTCAGAGCCCATGACATTAAACGGGGTCACCGTCATCAGTCCATGAGGCAGCACCGCTCCAGGGTTGCACACCGAGAAGTTGGTCGTGCCAATCATCGGGTCTACATATCTCGTCAGGTTCCCGGCATTGGCTTGTTGCGAGAAGCAAGCCAGCGCGAGAAGCATGGTTGACAATATGTTTTTCATGGTTTAATGTTATTCGTGTCTATTAAATTATTGTGTCGCTCAGCGAGCGCGAAATTCCAGCGCGAATGGCTCTCCTGCCTTTACCGTGCCTGCTGGCAGCGTCACGGTTACGTTGTCGCCATTGACCGCTGTCTGTAGCTTCTTGCCATTTGCCACGAGAGCCACTTTACCCTTTGGCAGGTTGCCGGTCCACGTCAGGGTTTGTGGGGCTGGCTTGTCGGTGGTTGATGGGTAGAGCGCGTAGAGCGTCTTGCCGTCCTTTGAGGCGGTGAACCACACGTCGCCGCTGTGATAGTTCTTTGTGGCTACCGTGCCATAGATGGCCTTGCCATTGGCGCGCATCCACTTGCCTATGGCCTCCAGGCGTGTCACCGCCTCCTGTTGTATCAAGCCTTCTGGAGTTGGGCCGACGCCAAGCACCATGTTGCCGCCCTTTGCCACAATCTCCATAAGCGTGCTGATGACCTTCTCGGGGGTCTTCCACTTGGGTCTTGGCACCCAACCCCAGTCGTTGGTCAGCGTGATGCAGCTCTCCCATGGGTGGTTGAGTTGCTTTGCCGGAATGGTCTGCTCAGGTGTCTGGTAGTTCTCATAGGGGCCGCCTATGGTGCGGTCCACGATGAGCAGTCCAGGCTGGTTGCGGCGCACGCCCTCGGCTATGTGAGGCATGTCAATGTCTTGGTTGTTCTCCTTGCACACCCAGCCGCCGTCGAGCCAGAGGATGTCCACGTTGCCATAGCGCTGTGGGTCGGTGATCTCGCACATCTGGTTGTAGACAAACTGCTTGTAGCGATTCCAGCGCCAAGGCCATTTCTTTATGTCGTAGTTCACGTTGCGCCCGTTCTTTGTCGGGTACACGTCCCACCAATAATCCTGCGAGTGCCAGTCGGGCTTTGAGAAATAAGTGCCGAGCATGAATCCCTTGTCGCGGAAAGCCTGCAGCACGTATTTCAGCACGTCGCGCTTGGGGTTGTCCTTGAAGGCGTAGTTGGCTATCGAGAAGTCGTCGTATTTGCTGTCGAACATGCAGAAGCCATCGTGATGCTTGGTGGTGAAAATCATGTATTTCATTCCAGCGTCTTTCATCACGCTTGCCCATTGAGTCGGGTCAAACTTCGTGGGGTTGAACTTCTTTGCCAGTCCCCAATACCAGTCCTTGTATTGCTGGTAGGTCTGTGTGGTGTCGCGCGTTATCCATCCCTCGTCGCAGATGGCCCAGCTCTCCACCATTCCGGGGACGGAATAGAGTCCCCAGTGGAAGAGCACGCCGAATTTCAGGTCTTGCCATTTGCTGAGTTTGGTAAGGACTTTTTGGTCTGTTGGCCAAACATATCCATCGCTTTGCTCCATCACGTCGCCGCGCTGTTGGGCGAACATGGTCAACGCGAGCAGGCAGGCGAAGGCAAGGGTTATTATCTTTTTCATCGTTATGTGCTTTGTTCTTTTTTCTTGGTTTTCTTTTGTGTTGTTGTTGGTCTAAGCTCTCTGTCAGCGCACCGTGATCTTGCCCTTCAAGAGGATGTTGTCGCTCGAAGCTCCCACCATGACGGTGAAGTCGCCTGGTTCCACCACCTCTTTCATGTCGCGGTTCACGATGGCGAGCTGCTCGGGTCCGAGGTCAAACGTGAAGCGGCGCGTCTCTCCTGCCTTGATGAGTTTGCGGTCGAAGGCGCGGAGCTGCTTTATGGGCTGTGCCACCGATGCCACCTCGTCGTGGATATAGAGCTGTGGCACTTCCTCACCGTCGCGGCTGCCCGTGTTGGTCACGTCGAACGACACCTCGAAATGGCGCGCGTCTTTCTGCGCGACGCTGAGGTTGGCATATTTGAACGTGGTGTAGCTCAGTCCGTAGCCGAAGGCGTAAAGAGGTTTGGCAGACATCTCCACATAGTTTTGTGGCTCGGCTTTCTTGTTGTAGTAAACCGGAATCTGTCCCACGCTGCGTGGCACGCTGATGGGCAATCGCCCTGCCGGGTTGTAGGCACCGAAGAGCACGTCGGCTATTGCCAAACCGCCTTCCTGTCCGGGATAATAAGCGGTGAGGAGGGCATCGGCGTTTTCAGCCGCCCAGTTTTTCAGCAAGGGGCGTCCCTCGATATACACCACCACGAGAGGCTTGCCGGTCTTTTTCAGTTCACGCAACAAGCGGTCTTGTAAGCCGAGAAGTCCAAGCGTGGCACGGTCGTAGCCCTCGCCCGACTCCATGTCGCTCACGCTGTTGCTGTTGGCTTCCGCCGCGCCAGTCTCCTTGTAGCTTGTCTTGAAGTCGCGCGCGCTGCTGCCGCCCACGCAGGCAATCACCACGTCGGCTTGGCGTGCCGCCTCCACCGCCGCGGCGATGTCGTTTGTCGTGGTGTCGCGGATGGCGCATCCCTTCACGTATTTTATGTTTGCCTCGGGAAGATATTGCCTTATGCCGTCGAGCACGGTCTTCACGTTGCCTTCCTCCTGTGGTGCCGTGTAGTCGCCAAGCATGTTGTACACGTTGTCGGCGTTTGGTCCCACGAGAGCCACTTTCACGTCTCTCTTGAGGGGCAACACGCCGTGGTTCTCCAGCAGCGTGATGGCCTTTCGCGCCACCTCGCGTGCCACCTCCTTGTTCTCAGCGGAGCGCACGCCCTTTGCCGCCTTGTCGGGGTCAACGTATGGGGTGTCGAAAAGGCCCATCTTGAATTTCAGGCGCAGCACGTTGGCGCAAGCCGAGTCGATTGCCGCCTCGGTGGTGAGCCCGCGCTTCACCGCCTCGCCCAGTTCGGCGAAAGACCGTCCGCCAAGGTCCACGTCAAGCCCGGCGTTGAGCGCATAAGCTGCAGCCTCGGTTAGGTCGCGTGCCACGTGGTGGGTTTGCTCAATGCCGTCTATGCTGTATAGGTCCGACACCGTGAAGCCCTTGAAGCCCCATTCGTTTCTCAGGATGTCTTTCAGGTAATAATCGTCCATCGTCGACGGTATGCCGTCGAGACTGTTGTAGCTCGTCATCACCGACAACGCGCCGGCGCTGATGGCCTTGCGGAAAGGCGGCAGGAAAAACTGCCTTATCTCCCTCTTGCCAAGATAGGTCGGCGCGCCGTTGTGTCCGCCCTCCGTCGTGCCGTAGCCGATGAAGTGCTTCAGCGTGGGTATCGTGGCATAGGGCTTGGTCACGTCGCCACCGCCAAGGCCCTCTATCTCGGCTGCCGCTATGTCGCCGGCAAGCTCAGGGTCTTCGCCCATGTTCTCTTCCACGCGGCTCCAGCGCGGCTCGCGGCACAGGTCTATCACGGGGCCATAGCTGATGTGCGCGCCTTGCAGACGAACCTCATGCGCTATCACGCCACCCATCTTGCGTGCCACGTCGCGGTCGAACGTGGCGGCGAGGCCGAGACCGGTGGGGAAGACGGTGGTGCCTATTGCCATGTGGCCATGCGGCGCTTCCTCAGCCAGGAAGAGAGGAATGCCGAGGCGGGTGTGCTCAATCACGTATTTCTGCAGCGCGTTGCCGCAGAGCGCGGCGAGGCGAGGGTTGAGGCCATTGTCGAGAGTTTTCCGCGTCCAAGGGTCGGCACGATAGGTAGCCCAAAGCATGCCGATGTTGCCTTCGGCTATGTCTTTCTTGAATGTCTCCGAGGGCACTACCTTCTTCCTGCCGATGACGTCATAATAGTCCCACGCGAGCGTGCAGCGGAGCTGACCAATCTTCTCTTGAAGGGTCATCCTGCCCAGCAGGTCGCTCACACGTTGCTCAATGGGCAGCTTGGCGTCGCGATAGGGCAGGGTGGCCTTCGGACGCGCATAAGTGAAAAAAACGGCAGTCAGCGCGGCTGCCGTTATGAATAATCGTTGGATGTGCATTTCTTGGGATTAGTATGTCTTTGCTACTTTCCTGAACTCGTTTGGCCAGAGATGGTGAGCATACTGGTAGCCGTAGAGCTCATAGATATGGCGCAGGCTGTCTACACGCTTCTTGAAAGCCTCGAAGTTCTTTTCGCTTGGCTGCAACCACTGCACCTCGGCGAGGGCTGCCATGCGAGGCAATACCATGTATTCCACTTGGTTTGTCGTGGGGATGTACTCAGACCACACGTTTGCCTGCACGCCCTTGATGTGGGCCTTCACTGCTGGTGCCAAGTCGGCTGGCACTGGCTCCATGTTGTAGACGTTGGCCACGTCGGAGAATCCGCCTATCGCAGGTGGCTCGGAGCCGGTGTCCTTCGACTGGTAGTGGTCGAAATAGAGCGCGCTATTTGGCGACATGATGACATCGTGACCGAGTTTCGCGCCCTTCGCGCCTGGCTCGGCTCCACGCCACGACATGATTGTGGCTGTGGTGTCCACGTCGCAGCCTAACAGCTCGTCCCAGCCTATGATCTTGCGGCCCTTCTTCTCAAGGTAAGCCTGCACGCGCTTGGAGAAGTAGCCCTGCAAGCGTGCCTCCTTGGATATGCCGTCTTTGTCGGTCAAGCCTTGCTTGGCTATCATGGCCTGGCACTTGGGGCATTTCTCCCAGCGCACGCGAGGACTCTCGTCGCCGCCGATGTGGATGTATTGTCCGGGGAAGAGGTCGCAGATGTGGTCGAGGGTCTTCTCGATGAAGGTGTAGACCTTCTCGTTGCCGGCGCACAGGATGTCCCTGTACACGCCCCAGAACTCACCGGTCTTGTATGGGCCACCCGTGCAGCCCAGCTCAGGATATGCTGCCAAAGCCGACATCATGTGTCCGGGCATGTCTACCTCAGGCACGATGGTGACATATCTCTCGGTGGCGTATTTCACGATGTCACGAATCTCGTCGTCGGTGTAATAGCCACCGTATGGCACGCCGTCCTCAAGCTCGCTGTTGTGGCCAGTCACGGTCTGCGCGCGCTTTGAGCCCACCTCGGTGAGGCGTGGATAGCCGGGCACGCTGAAGCGCCAGCCCTGGTCGTCGGAGATGTGCCAGTGGAAGCGGTTCATGTCGTGCAGGGCGAGCATGTCGATAAACTCCTTCACGAACTTGGCTGGGAAGAAGTGGCGTGAGCAGTCGAGCATCATGCCGCGATAGGCGAAGCGGGGCGATGCCTCCACCTTTGCGGCAGGCAGCTCCACGCTCTCGGCGCTCTCAAGGATGGGCAGGGCCTTGCGGATGGCTTGCACGCCATAGAACACGCCTGCGGCTGTCTTGCCGGTGACGGTGACACCGCGCTTGTCGACCACGATCTCGTAAGCCTCGGGATTCAACTTCGCCTTGGCGTTGAGCACGAGGCTGATGCCAGCCTTGGCCTTGCCCTTGGCGGCTTGCTTGCCAAGCTCCAGCTTGGTCATGTCTTTCACGTATTGGGCGAGGAACGCGGCGTTGCGCTCCATGTCGGCGTTGCCTTGCGTGTAGGTTATCACCGTGGATGCCGACAGGGTGTAGTCGCCACCCTTGGGGTTATAGTTGATTTTGTCGGGGGCGGGCACCACCTTGGCAAAGTCTGCCTTCTCAGTAGCGCCTACGGCTGTGAGGCACATCATGAAGAGGGACACTAAAAAAGTTTTTCTCATAGTTTTTTTACGGTTTGCGAGTTAATGCGGTTGTTATATTATTAATGTGATTATTCCATCGTGAAGTCGATGCGGCTGCCCTTGGTCAGCGTGCCGTGACTCAAGAAGTTGGACGTGGATGGCTGTCCGTCCACGGTCTTGGCTTGGATGAAGCGCTTGGCAGGCGCGTCGCAGTTGATGACTGTCGTCTTGCCGTTTTCCAGGTGTAGCTTCACCTGCTTGAAGTAGGGCGTGCCTATGGCGTAGTCGGTGCTGCCCGGGCACACGGGGTAGAATCCCAATGCCGAGAACACATACCATGCCGATGTCTGGCCGTTGTCCTCGTCGCCGCAATAGCCGTCGGGCGTGGCCTTGTAGAGGCGGTTCATCACCTCGCGCACCCAGTATTGCGCCTTGCGTGGCTGGTTGCTCCAGTCGTAGAGGTAGATCATGTGCTGTATGGGCTGGTTGCCGTGGGCGTAGTTGCCCATGTCCATGACCTGCATCTCGCGAATCTCATGGATGACCTGTCCGTAGTAGCTGTCGTCGAAGACTGGCGGGAGGTTGAACACGGAGTCCATCATGGCGTTGAACTTGTCTTCGCCGCCCATGAGCTTGATGAGGTCTTCCGGCCGCTGGAACACCGACCACGTGTAGTGCCAGGCGTTGCCCTCGGTGAACACGCCGCCCCACTTGAACGGGTTGAACGGTGTCTCCCACGTGCCGTCCTTCTTGCGGCCACGCATGAGGTTGTATTCCTTGGAGAAGAGGTTGCGGTAGTTGAAGCTGCGCTTATAGTAAGGCTCTATCTCCTTCTTTTTCTTGCCCAAGGCCTTGCCGAGCTGGTAGATGCACCAGTCGTCGTAGGCGTATTCGAGCGTGCGCGCCGCACTCTCGTTGATGCCCACGTCGCAAGGCACGTAGCCGAGCTTGTCGTAGTATTCCCAGCCTTTCCTTCCTGTGGAGCCCACCGTGGGGTGGTTGGCGTGCGCGTCGTGGAGCACGGCTTGCCAAAGGGTCTCGATGTCGTAGCCGCGTATGCCCTTGATCCACGCGTCGGCGACGATGCTCGCCGAGTTGTTGCCGACCATGCAGTCGCGGTGGCCTGGACTTGCCCACTCAGGCAGGAAGCCGCTCTCCTTGTAGGCGTTGACGAGACCTTGCTGCATCTGCGTTGCCATGGACGGATACACGAGGTTGACCAATGGGAACAGGCTGCGGAAGGTGTCCCAGAAGCCCGTGTCGGTGAACATGGTGCCGGGCAGCACCTTGCCGTTGTATGGACTGTAATGCACGGTGTCGCCCTCGGCTGTAAGCTCGTAGAACTTGCGTGGGAAGAGCGTTGAGCGGTAGAGGCACGAATAGAACGTGCGGAGGTGATCCACGTTGTCGTCGTTCACCTCCAAGCGTCCGAGGACCTCGTTCCAGCGTTTCTTGGCTTCCGCCTTCACGTCGTCAAGGCTCTTGCCTTCCACCTCCTTGAGGTTTTGCCACGCTTGCTTCTCGCTGATGAACGATGAAGCCACTCGCGCCGTGACCTTCTCGCCTCGCTTGCAGCGGAACGTCACTATGGCGCCGCTGTGTTCGCCGTGGTTCTCATAGCTCACGGTGAACGGGCGGTCAAACGTCACCACGAAATAGTCGCGGAAGTTGTCGGGCACGCCGCCGCTGTTGCGCACGCTGTATCCCGTGACGCATTGGCGCGCCGCGTCGACCTTTATCGCCGAGCCCTTGTCGAAAGCGTCGACCACGATGTTGGCGCTGTCGGTGGCTGGCATGGTGAAGCTCATCAGGCAGGCGCGCTCCGTGGGAGCCATCTCCGCCTTGATGTCGTAGTCGGCGAGATACACCTTATAATAATAAGGTGTCACGGTCTCGCCCATGTGCGAGAACCATGAGGCGCGCGCCGTCTCGTCGAAGACGGGCTTGCCCACGGTTGCCATGATTGAGAACTGGCCATAGTCGTTGATCCACGGGCTGGGCTGGTGGGTCTGTTTCAGGCCGCGTATCTTGTGGGCGTCGTAGGTGTAGACCCATCCGTCGCCCATCTTGCCTGTTTGTGGCGTCCAGAAGTTCATGCCCCAAGGCATTGCCACCACGGGGTAGGTGTTGCCCGTGGACAGCGCGAACGACGACTCCGAGCCAACCAGCGGGTTGACATATTCCACGGGGTCCTCCACCGCCAACGCAGGCAACGCCAGCAAGGACGCGAATAACACTGATAAGTATTTCTTCATTAAAAATAATGTCTTGTTATGGAATCGTGTTTTTTCACACGGATTTTTCTCACACTACGCTTTGCAGGGGCGGGTCCTGTGCCCGTCCGCAACCAATGTGGACGCATTGGCAAATTCAGAGCATTGGGCCATTCGGGTTGCGGACGGGCACAGGGCCCGCCCCTGCAAAGCATTGCGTAATCGGCGAAGCCGACATCATTAAAATCTTTTGAATCCGTGTGAGATTAAATGAATGCGTGATTCGTGAGCGATGAGATCAAGGACGGTCGGCCTTTGCCGTGCCCCACTTGGATGGCTTCGGACCCATCACGAGTTCGAGGGTTCCGCCGTTCACGATGTCATTGTACATGATATAGCTCTTCTTGAGGGGCTTGCCGTTGAGCGTCGCGCTTTGCACGTAGATGTTCTTGCTGCTGTTGTTCTTGGCGACTACGGTGAACGTCTTGCCGTCGCCCACGTTCATTTTGGCTTTCTCGAAGAGAGGCGAGCCGATGATGAACTTGCCGCCGGCAGGCTCAACCTGGTAGAGGCCGCAAGCGGAGATGACATACCATGCCGACATCTGACCCACGTCCTCGTTGCCGCTCAGTCCGTCAGGTGCGTTGAAATACATCTCGTCGAACACCTTACGCAGCAGCGGAGCAGCCTTGTAGGGCTGGCCCACGTAGTTGTACATGTAGATGATGTGGTGGCTTGGCTCGTTGCCGTGGGCGTATTCGCCTATGAGACCGCTGATGTCAGGCGAGGCGTTCTCGCCGAGGTCGCCATGGACCACGAAGAGGGAGTCGAGCTTCTTGGTGAAGCGCTTCTCGCTGCCAAAAAGGTTCACGAGTCCGTGAACGTCGTGAGGCACGAGCCATGTGTATTGCCATGCGTTGCCCTCGGTGAAGTCGTCGAAGCGGTGCACTGAGTGGAAGGGGTTGAAGTTGTCGCGGAAGTGGCCCTTACTGTCCACGCCACGCATGAAGTTGACCCTCTTGTCGAAATATTTTGAGTAGCTCTTGCTGCGGTTCAAGAAATAGTTGTAGTCGTCGGTCTTGCCGAGCTGCTTAGCCACCTGTGCCACGCTCCAGTCGGCCAGGGCGTACTCCAGGCCCTTTGCCACGGTCTCGTTGGTCGTGTCCTTGTCGAAGGGGATGTAGCCATATTCGCGCAGCTGCTTCAGTCCGCGCTCATCGAGCAGTTGTGATGTCTTCATGGCCGTGAAAGCCTCCTCCTTGTTGGTGTAGAGACCCTTGAGCACGAGGTCGGCGAGCACAGGCACGCCAGGGTTGCCCACCATGCAGTCGGTCTCGTTGTCCCACAGGTGCCACACCGGCAGCTTGCCCTGCTTGGCGAAGATGCTCATGAACGTGTTGCCGAAATCGGCGCAACGGTCGCGGTGGATAAGCGTCATGAGCGGCATCTGCGCGCGATAAGTGTCCCAGAGCGAGAATGTGGTGTAGCGCTTGCCCAATGTGGCGTCGTCGTCGCTTATCTCCGAGGGCGCTATCATGGTGTGGTAGAGGGCAGTGTAGAAGATGGTGCGGTTGTTGTCGTTGGTCGTCTCAATGCGCACGCGACCCAGTTCCTTGTCCCATTCCTTGTCGGCCTGTTCCTTCACCTGTTCGAGGTTCCACGATGTCAGCTCCTTGCCGAGGTTGGCGCGCGCCTCGTCTACCGACGTGGCAGAGATGCCCACGCGTGCCATGATGGCCGCGCCACCATTGTCGGCGGCACGCACGTAAGCCACGGAGTCGCCCTCCTGACGCGCCATTGTCACGGGACGGTTGAACTCAGCGTAGAAATACACTCGCTGATCCTTCGCCCAACCCGACGAATAGCGATAGCCGGAGATGGCGGTGGGGGAGAGCTGCGTGTAGTGGCAGTCGTACATCTTGTCCCAGCCTATGCCCTGCTTGAGGTCGAGCCTGAGCAGTGGCGTGGTGCCGTTGGGGAACGTGTAGCGGTGCAGGCCGGCGTGCGACGTGGCGGTGAGCTCCACCTTCACGCCGTCGCCCGTGACCACGGTGTAGAAGCCTGGCACGCATTTCTCAGTGGAGCGGTTGATGGTCGTCTGCCTCTCGTTGTCGTTGAGCACGGGGAGCAGCGCCACGTCGCCGAGGTCGCCAATGCCGGTGCCGCTGAGATGGGTGTGGCCGAAGCCGATGATGATGTCGTCGCTGATGTGATAGCCCGAGCACCAGTCCCAGCCGCGCGTTACCATCGTGGGGCCGAGCTGCACGAGGCCGAAAGGCACGTTGGCGCCGTAGAACACGTGGCCGTGGCCACCCGTGCCGATGGCGGTGTTGACATATTGGGTGTAAGTTCCGGCTTGCGCGCCGAGAGACATCCCCGCGAGAAGAACCGCGGAGAAGATTTTTTTGATTGTTATAGTTTTAAGCATAATATAAGATTATCAATTGTATATGGGTATGTGGCTTTTGCCAATCAGCGCAATCTTGATGTTTTTCAGATAGTTTTTTGGGTTGCCAATACTTCTTTGCAAAGATAATGCAAATGAGCGCAATGAAAGCTTGCTTTCAAATTGCCGAGTGCAGCTTATCTTCTGCAAAGGTAATGAAAAAATGGGTAACGATGCAGGTCGAATTAGCTAAGAAATGTTTAAAAATGACTAAGGCGATGGTTTGCCTGAAAAATCGCGTCGGCTTCACGCTTGAATCGCGACGGCTCCACGCTTGAATCGCGTCGCCTCTACGCTTGAATCGCGTCGCCTCTACGCTTGAATCGCGACGGCTTTTCAGCGTGAAGCCGAAGGCCTTGCGCACGAGCCCATTTTGGGAAAGAAAAAATGCCGTTGACCGTCATGTTGACAGTCAACGGCATTCGCGTATTGTTGATTATTCTGATTATATCATTTTAGTCTTATTTGCCCAGCGTGAATGGCTGGCAAACGATGTCGGGTTGCGTGCCGCGGCGGTCAGCGTCGCTGAACCTCACCTCCACGGTCTTTTTCTCGCCTGGCATGAGCGCGAAATAATTGTCGGAATAGAGCACCGGAAGTATCTGCTCTCCGTCGCTGCCCACGAGGTTGAGCCTCACGAGCAGGGCAGGGTCGTTGCCAGTGTTGCTCACCTCTATCTTGCCGAGCCACTCGTCGCCTTGCTTCTCGAAATGGCGAGTCACGTTGAGCTGGGCCTTGCCAAAGGTCTTGGCGAGCGACAGCAGGTTGTCGGGCTCGCGACCTTCCACATAGAAGTTGTCTGACACGACGCTCGTGCCGTCCATGAGCCTGAGACGGAGGAACCACACGTCCTTGTCGGGAGCCGTCACGTCGGTGAATACCGCCATGGTGGTGTCTCTCTCGGGCTGTGTCTCCGCTGTCTTCGTGGCGATGACGTTGCCCTTGACGTCCATGATCCGCATCTCTGCCGTAAGTGGCTTGCCCAGGTCACGGCTGACGTTGACCACCTCAACCTCGCGCTCCGCGGGGTTCCACTGGATGTGCAATGGCTCGCAAGCCTTCTTTATGCCGAAATAAGCCGCCGTGGGCTCAAGGTAATAGTCGTAGGTCTGCCACACCATGCTTGGCCAGCACGAATGGCTCATCCACATTATCAAGCCTTGGCGGTCGGTCTGCCGACTCTCGTACATGGCGCGGTGGCCGTCATAGTTGAGCCACTGTGCCCATTCGGTGAACTGCCGTGGCGTGGCGGGCTTGCCGAAGTGCTTCTCCATGATGGCGTTGAAATCCTTTCCGCGTGGCGCGCCCTCCATGCAGAAGTCGTGCTGTCCCCACGTGTCGTCCTTGAACGACACGTCTTTCGGGGTGAGGAATCGCCTGAGGCTCTCCCATGTAGGGATGTTGGGCATGCCCTCCTCGGAGTGGAACTTATGCGAGAGGTGCTCGAAATAATATGCCGTGGGCTTCATGCAGTAAGGGCCGTGACCGCTCACCACGTCGTCGGCTGAGGAGCCGATGTAGGAGAGTTGCGGGTGAAGCGCCTTGATGGAGCTCTGCAGCGCGCTCTGCAACGTGGCGGGAGGGAATCCCTCGTTGCGGCCGCAGTAGAGGGCTATCGACGGGTGCCGCCTGATGAGGCTTATTAGGTCGCGCGCGTTTTGCATGAACATGGTCTCGTCGTCGGGGTCTGGTCCGTCCCATGGGTTGGCGAGCCAGAAGTCTTGCCACACCATGATGCCGTATTTGTCGCACGCGTCGTAGAACTCCTCGTCGCCAATCTGTCCCACCCAGTTGCGTATCATGTTGAAGTTCATGTCGCGGTGGTAGCGCACGGTGGCGTCGTATTCGCGTCCGCGGTAGCGCAGGTTGGTCTCCGAGAATCCCCAGTTGCCGCCCATCGGGTCCACGCGCTTGCCGTTGACGAAGAGCAGCAACCGCTTGCCGTTGCCGTCGGGCGTGGGCTCAATGGTGGAGCTCATCTGCCGCAGTCCGGCCTTGTAGCGAATGGTGTAGAGCGTGTCGGTGCCACTTGTCAGGGCGAAACCGGCATCGTAGAGGTAAGGCGTGCCGTAGCCATTGGGCCACCACAGTTTCATGCGCTGACGCGCGAGCTGGGCGTGTTCCGAGGGCGAGAAGCTCACGTCGCGGCTCTCGCCGCCCTGCACGGTGATGTCCTTTGAGAAACGCAGCGAGCCAATCCATCCGCTGAGCGTCACCTTGGCAGGCTCCTCGCGTGTGGAGACGACCTTCACGGTGGGTGTCATCGTGGCGAGGGTGTCGGCTTGCGCCAGCTCGGTGGTCACGAGAGGGTCGGCGAGGCTAAGCCCGTCGTCTTGCGTGAGATACACGTCGTTCCAGATGCCCATGCAGCGGCCAGGCGTTGAGGTAATCCAGTCCCAGCCTATCGTGGGGTGGAACGTGGGGTTGTCGGCACCCAGCACGCCGCCGTTGAGGTCGGTCGAACTGGCGTCTTTTATCTTCACCGGGCCGGGGTGCGCGTTTTTCACCACGTGGACCACGAGCTCGTTGTGACCCTCTTTCAGAATGCCCGAGACGTCGAAACGGGCGCGAGTGAACGCGCCGTCGATCCTGCCCACACGCTGGCCGTTGAGTTCCACCACGGCGCGCCAGTCGATGCCGTCGAAGCACAAGTACTTGTGCGACTTGGAGGCGGCGACCTTAGCCTCGCCATTGCTTATCTCGCCATTGCCGACAGTGATGTCGGCCTTGTAGGTGAAGTCGGAGTTGAAAAACGATTCAGAGACCTGCCTCATGTTGTTGGCAATGGTCGTCTCCGGCACCGCGCCAACGTTGATATAACTTGTCAAGGCCGTGCCTGGGACGGTGGCCTCTATCCATGGCGACGTGCCTTTCAGCGGTTCCGTGCCAGGCTTCAGGTCGCGGCTTATCTGCCAGTTGTTGAGCGAGAGCTTGCCCTTGCCCATGTCGAGGCTGTTGCTTGCCTTGGCCACCAAACCGCCGCGTCCGAGCACTTCCAGTTCGCCCACGCCGTAGGTCTTGCCCTGAGGCGCGGTCAGCAAGAGCCTGACATAGCGACCCTGCGCCTTGAAAGGCACCGTCACCACGCTGCCGTTCTTGGCGGGCGAGAGCTTGGCCACGTCGCGCCATGAGATCCCGTCGTTTGACACTTGGGCGACACCTGCCTTGGCGGCGTAGACCCAGTGGATGCGCAAGCGGTCGATGTCGGCCTTTGCCCCGAGGTCTACTTTCAGCCATTGTGGTTGGCTGACCTTCTCAGGACTCGCCACCCACGCGCTGTAGAAATATTCTGATGGCAGCCAGCTCATGTTGCGCTGCTTCCATGGAGCCACGAACATGTCGAATTTCTCTGGCACGTTGCCTGTCGAGCCCTCGTCTATCTCGCATATCCTCCACCACGCCGCCGAGGGCATGGTGAAGCGGAACCTCAGTCCGCGCCAGTTGGCTCCCTTTCGGTTGAGCGGAATGGCGATGATGCCGCGTCTCAGGGGCAGGTTGGTCAGTCCGGTCTGCTTGTTAGGGTCGGTCGACACGGTCTGCTCGGTCTGGTAGCCAGGCAGTCCGTCGCGCTTCATGGAGCCGATGTTGCCCCATGTCTTGCCGTCGGTAGTGCCCTCGATGTCGATGCGCCACCCCGACGGCAACTTGGCGTCGTAGGCAGTCTCAAAGCACAGGCGGAGCGTGTCGGCGTGCACGGTGATGCCCTTCCAGAGATATTGCAGCCACGCGTTAGGGCCATAGACGTAATAGGGCGTGACGCAGTTGCCGTCGATGCCCTTGAGCCTGTCGCGCGAGGTGTCCACGCCCTTGTTGGTGGATACCGTGAGCGTCATCGGCTCGCCCTTGGTCAAGAGACCGTCGGTGGCGAGCTGGGCGGTGAGGTTGTAATCGATACTCGACGACGCTGTCGCCAACCTGTTGAGTGCCAAGTCGCGATACTCGTTGTCTGAGACGAGACGCGGCGCGGTGTATTCCGCCTTGCTTCCGGGATAGAGGCCTATGCCGCGATTGTCGTGATTCTGTGCTTGCGCAGTGGCAGTGAGCGTCAAGCCCAACGCTGCCGTGATAATATAAAAATTCATGTTACGCTTCGTTGATAGCCGATTGTTGATGGTTTTATGAGGTTATCATGATGATAGTTGCAAAGATATTAATATTTAGCTTCAACATGAAATATTTTTAAGGTTATTTCGTGTTGTTGCCGTGGTTTTTCGTCTTCTTGCGGCTTGTGGCCTTGTCGGGAGGGCACTGCTCGTTGACGATGCGCATCACCTTTTTGGTATAGTGGGGGTCTTGGGCATAGCCGATGCGATTGAGAAAGGCATAATAGTCGCCCCCATCATATTTATACTGCACGTCGTCCTTGTATGCCTTGACACTCTCTTCCCAACTGTCGAACACATAGTAGCTTCCGTCAGAAGGGTGCCGCAAGCCAAACAGGTTGTGGCTTTGGAGGCAGAGGGGACTCGTGAAGCGGCCAGTCTCCAAAAGCGCTTGTGCCATCACGATGTCCTGAAACTTTACGTCGTACTTGTCGAGGGCCTTGTAAAGGTTCTCGATGGTCAAGTCGGCCAATTCCTCATCAAACCTTTTCAGTTCGAGCGTGTCGACCATGTTGGCATCCTTGTCGGCTATGGCCCTTGGTGGCATGGCGTCAGGGCCTGGCATGGTTTGGGCATGACCAATCTGCGCCATGAGACATAAACACGTGAACGAAATAATAATCTTTCCTTTTCTCATTATTCTTGTTGTTACCTCCTTTTTCCAAACATGTTGATTTATTTTGTTATTTTCATCCTTGTCCAAATACATCGTGGTACAAGGCGCCAGAAGAAGACAAGGATGGCATAGCGCCAGTCGATGACCTTCACGTCCTTGCCCTTTTCTATCGCCTTTACGATGCTCGCGGCCACATCCTTGGCATCGAGCTGCAAGGGATAGTCGCTGCCCGCGATGAGATTGGTCTTGACGAACCCTGGGCGAATGTCGGTGATGGAAATGTCGAGATGTCGCATTCTTGCCAGTTGGCTGAGGCATTCGAGATAATGGCTCTGGAAACGCTTGGTCGAAGAATAGGCTGGGGCGGCACCCATGCCCTTGGTGCCGGCAATGGACGTGATGCAGGCTATGCGAGCCGTCGCTTGCCTTTCCGCGAACCAGTTGAAGGCGGTGTCTACCATCCTCACGAAGCCCATGCCGTTGGTCTCGACAGTCTTCAATTCCTTGTCGATGTCGAGCTTGTCGTTTTGCCAACCGATGCCAGAGCTGTGGAAATACAAGTCCATTCCGCCGAGCTCCTCGATGAGCTTTCGCAGGAGGTCTGGCGCGTCGGGTGCCGTGACATCAATCTGCTGACAGCACACGATCCCTTCGTGGCTCTGCCTCAAGGCTTCGAGCCTCTCGACCCTTCTGCCGGCAACGCCTACCTGCCAGCCTCGCTTAGCCAGGAGCTTCGCCACTTCCATTCCGATGCCCGATGTGGCACCCATCACAATTGCTTTTCTTCCCATATCTTCGTCTTATTATCTTTCCAAACATACGTTAACCA
>DAIOUH010000006.1:0-38805 GCA_036751585.1 Prevotella sp.
ACCTATACGGGTTCTGCCAAGACGGTTACCTCCAAGGAACTGAAAATGGCAGGTAACTCCAATCTCTTGTCTTCTCTCTCTAATGTCGATCCGAGTTTCAACATCGTGACCAACGATTTGATAGGTAGCGACCCAAATAAGTTACCTGACATCACCATGCGTGGTTCCACTGCCTTAGGGACGGATGTGAAGAGTATGCAGAACAACGCCAGCAATAAGGTGTCGAGCAACCTGCCTCTTTTCATTATGGATGGTTTCGAGGTAAGCTTGGAGCGATTCAATGACTTGGATGAGAACCAAGTGGAGAGCATCACCCTCTTGAAGGATGCCTCTGCCACGGCTCTTTATGGTACTCGTGGTGCCAATGGTGTGGTGGTCATCACCACCAAGAAGCCAGAGAGCGGTCGTCTGCGCGTCACTTATAAGGGAACTCTGACTGTCGAGGCACCAGACCTCACAGGCTACAACTTGATGAATGCCAACGAGAAGTTGAAATACGAGAAGTTGGCCGGTCTTTATACAGCCACCGATGATGTCAAGAAGCAGCAGAGCCTTGACAATCTCTACAATGCTCGCATGATGAATGCGGCAAGGGGCATTGATACCTATTGGCTCAAATATCCAATCCATACAGGTGTGGGACAGAAGCATAGCTTGCGTATTGAGGGAGGCGACGATGTGTTCCGCTATTCGGGCAACTTGCTTTACAACAACATCAATGGTGCGATGAAAGGTTCAGCTCGTAATACGTTTACGGGTGGCGTGTTCCTTTCTTACAAGTATAAGAGCTTGACATTCCAGAACGACCTTCAGATTTCCAGCAACACTTCCAAGAATTCACCATACGGCTCGTTTAGCGACTATACTTCTGTGAACCCTTATTATACCCCATTCGACTCGGATGGTAATTATGTCAAGAAGTTGGAGAGCAATACCTCCTATCCTTCCTTGGGCTTAAATTCTGGCGTGACGGTTTATAATCCGCTTTACAATGCCATGCTTCCTCAGAAGAATGAGAGCAAATATACCTCCATCACCAATAACTTTGCCATAGAATGGCATCTCAATGATGCTTTCTTCATGCGTGGCTCCTTGGGTGTGACCAGCGAGAAAACCAGGAGCGATGTCTATGTGCCTGCAGAGAATACAGCCTTCGATGAGTATGCGACATCCGATTACGGTAGAAAGGGTACTTATACATACGGTACAGGTGAGAACAGCCAATATGAGCTGAATATCACCGCCAACTATTCCAAGACTTTCGCCGACTTGCATGCTGTCTATGTTGGCTTGGGCTATACTTTGGCGCAGACCAAAGTCGAGGATTATTCTTTCCAGGCGGAAGGTATCACCAATAGCAATATGGCGTTCTTGGGAGCTGCCACGGCTTACGCACAGGGCACAACTCCATACGGTTATGAAAGCACGGTTCGCCGTGTGGGTGTCACGGGCAACTTCAACTATACATACGCAGACCGCTATTTCGTAGATGGCACCTTCAAGACAGAAGGTTCTTCCCAGTTTGGTAAGGACAATCGTTTTGCCCCATTCTTCAGTGTGGGTGCCGGTTGGAATATCCACAACGAGAAGTTCCTCAAGGGCAACAATATCATCAATGTGGCTCGTCTTCGCTTGAGTTATGGTACGAGCGGCTCGCAGTCGTTCTCGCCTTATCAGGCCCTCACCAGCTACAAGAGCATAGATGGCTACAACTTCAATGGTTTGTATGGTGTCAAGTTGATGGGCATCGGAAACCCTGAGTTGAAGTGGCAGAAGACCAAGCAGTGGAACGTGGGTCTTGATTTGGAACTCATCAAGAACCGCTTCGCTTTGAACTTCGATTACTATAATAAGTTGACCGACAATTTGCTTTCTGATGTCAACCTGCCAACTTCCGCAGGTTTCAGCAGTTTCAAGGGCAATGTCGGTCAGGTGGAGAACCGAGGTTTTGAGTTGGGAGCCAATGCCTATATCATCCGTGATACCAAGAAGCAGTTGATTTGGTCTGTTGGCGGAACGATGATTCACAATGTCAACAAGATCAAGAAGATAAGCAACTATCTGGAGTACTTGAATTCCTTGATGGAGAACCAGGATGATGTGAATCCTAGCTTCATGTACAAGGAGGGCGAGAGCATCAACACCATCTTCGCCGTGCGTAGCCAGGGCATCGACCCAAGCAATGGTAAGGAAGTCTATGTCAAGAAAGATGGTACCCTCACCTACGTGTGGGATAGCAAGGACAAGGTGGCTTGTGGCATCAGCGAACCTAAGTTCCTGGGTACATTCAATACTCGCCTGCGTTATCAGGGCTGGCAGTTGAGCGCCATCTTCAGCTATCGTTTCGGTGGACAGATATACAATACCACCTTGGCTAGCAAGATAGAGAACAACTATCCTTACAACAACAGTGATAGAAGAGCTCTCTACGACCGCTGGAGTCCGGAGAATCCCAATGCCCGTTTCAAGGCAATCAATGATTTCTCGACAACATACGCCACAAGCCGTTTTGTGGAAGACGAGAACACTTTGCGTCTGAATACCCTTTCTTTGAGCTACGACATTCCTACCACTTGGCTCAAGAAGGTACATCTGCCATTCGAGTATGTCTCTATAGCAGGCTATGCCGAGGACTTGTTGTATGTGTCAAGTGTCAAGCGTGAGCGTGGTACGGATTATCCATACGCACGTACTTACACCTTCTCTTTGACCTTGAGATTCTAAAGGATTATTAATGTAAAACAGAACGTGATGAAAAAGATTATATATTCAATGATGCTTCTCTTGGGTGGCGCTGCGACATTGACAAGCTGTAGTGACTGGTTGGATGTCAGCCCCAAGACCGAAGTTCGTGAGGGAGACTTGTTCTCTTCCGAGTCAGGTTATCGCAATGCGGTGTCTGGCGTTTATATCCTCTTGGGACAGAAGTCGCTCTATGGTGTGCAGGCTTCCATGTTTGTGCCTGAGTTCTTGGCACATACCTGGACCACTCCTTCCGAGAGTACCAATGCTTCTGCCTTTTATCTGGCAAAGAATGACTATACCAATTCGAATGTGGAGACCACTTTGGATGACCTTTGGTCGAACTATTATAATGCGATAGCTCAGATTAACAACATCTTGACCAATCTGCAAGGGTCTTCTGTCAAGTTCTCTGGCAACCAACGTCAGATGATGGAGGGAGAACTTTATGGCTTGCGTGCCTTCCTGCATTTGGACTTGCTGAGATTCTATGGTCCTGTGCCTGATGGTGCCGATGGCTCCAAGATGTGCATTCCTTACGTCAAGGAACTGACGACGGACGTAGCCAAGTTGAAGTCTGAATCGTATGATGCCGTGAAAGCCGACATCCTTGCCGACCTGGACAAGGCTGAGAGCATTCTTGCCGATGTCGACCCTATCGTGGAAACCAAGGCAAGTGCCGATGACCCTAATCGCTCGGATGATGCCGATGATGCCAATGTCGATTTGAGCGAGAATGAGATATACCGTCAGCTTCACTTCAACTATTGGGCAGTGATAGGTGCCAAGGCTCGTTATTATTATTGGATAGGTGATAAGGAGAAGGCGGTGGAATATGCCAAGAAAGTCATCGAGGCGAAGGACAAGGCTGGCAAGCAGGTGTTCTCTCTGTGCGATGAGGCTTACTATACAGCTCATAGCAATGCCAACTTGACCATGAAGATGGAGCAACTCTATGGTGTCTATAACTCCAGTTATACGGATGACATCTACCAGGCTTATTACTCCAAGGCAAATCCTCTCTTCACACAAAAGGAGGATTACGTGAAGACGGCTTATGAGTCAACACTTTATCCTGACGACATTCGTTTCAAGGGGAGTCGCTATTGGAAAAATCAGATGGCTGACAATGCCTCCGTCTCGGAGTACCATTTCCTCAAATATGGCTTCAATGGTTCTTGGTATGGCTACAACACGGTGCCTGTGATGCGACTGAGCGAGATGTACTTCATCTTGTTTGAGGATGCTTCGTTGTCGGAGATGAAACCATATTTTGCCACATGGCGACTCTCTCGTGGCTTGGATGCTTCTTTGGACGAAACTTTGACCAGTGAGTCGGCTGTCCTCTCTCGCATGGAGAAGGAATGGCGCAAGGAATTCATGGGCGAGGGACAGATGTTCTTCTTCTACAAGAAGCATAACTATTCCGCTTATACCTGGCCTACCAACTATACGGTTCCTGCCGGAGCCTATCAACTGCCAAAGCCAAAGAGCCAGACGATGTATGAGTAATGTTACGACTCGAAAAGAGTAATGTTTTCAATCAAAATGTAACTTAAAACATGAAGAAATATATATTTATGGTCATGGCAGCCTTGGGACTCTTGACCTTGGCTTCCTGCTCGGAAAACGAGCCGATGGCATACGAGGGACAACCTGCCTTGTATTTTGCCAACGATGACATCAACTTCTCGTTCTTCTATGCGGAGAATGCGGGAGATAGAAGCTCTGTCGATATTACGGTGCATGCCATGGGGCCGGTCTCTGATGTGGATAGACCTTTTACGCTCTATCAGGAGAATGCGGGTGAGACAGATGCTGCTCAGGCCGGTGTGCATTATCTGGGCTTCGACACCGACGAGATGAAGCAAGCCATGGTGATTCCTGCTGGTAAGAGCGAAGTGAAGTTGCCTATCATCTTGTTGAAAGACCCAAGTCTGGATACCAAAACCGTGAAGTTGAAGATAGGTATTCGTCCTAATGAGAATTTCGGCAAGGGTGTCGTGGAAAGAGACAGTACTGTGATTTCTTTCTCCTCCCAGGCAATGAAGCCAACCAATTGGAAGGATTGGTATTATGCCTTTGGATCTACCTGGGGAACGGTCAAGATGCGTTTCATCATCGATGTTACGGGTATCACAAACTTCGACCAAGTGCCTGACGATTATGATTATCTCATCTATCTGAATGGTAAGCTGAAGTCTAAGTTGTTTGAGTACAATTCCACACATGAGCAACCATTGCAGGAGGCTGACGGTACGTTGGTGGAATTTGAGAATCCTTATATCAGGGAATAAGCCGCTGGATATTTGTAAAATCCAGTGCGTTCATAAAAGAAGGAGAATAACTTAAAGTTTAAGAAGATTATGACAAACAAAAGAATAACAAAAGGGCTGCTCTGCTTGTCAATGGCTTTGGGGCTGTTTGCCAGTTGCTATGAGGACAAGGGCAACTACGACTATATTTCCGAAGACGATGCCGCAGGTGTTGTCTTGGGTTCCTTGGAGGGAACTACGGTCAAGGCCAACGAGGTGTTGAAGATAGAACCTCAGATGAAAGGTGGAGAGGGCGACAACTTCTCCTATCTATGGTACACCCTTTCGAGTGGCTCTTACAATGTGAAGAAGGATACATTGTCACAGGAGCGCACGCTGAATGTACCTATCAACCTGAAGGAAGGCAAATATACATTATATTATCAGGTGACCAACAAGTCTAATGGTGTGTTCCGTTCCGTTGAGGCTCCTCTTACTGTGACTGCCACCGATATAACGAGCGGTTGGTATGTCATGAAGGAAATCTCAGGCGGAACAGACTTTGATTATTATTCCTTGGATGGTAAGAAGACCGTCAATGATTTCATGACTTCTTCTCTGGGCATGGAACCGATGAAAGGCTCTCCTGTAGGAATGGTATTCCTAAATGCTTCCTATAATCATGAGGAAGAAGGAGCCGATGGCAAGGTTACCAAGGAGGAAGGACTTTCTGCTTATCACATCATGTCAACCCAAGACTTCATTACCTTGAATGGAAGTGATTTCAGTTTGTTGAAAAACTTGCAGCAAGAGTTTTATGAGACTCCATCTAACATCAACTTCAGCTACCTTTTCATCGACTCTTCTTTGCGTGAGCAAGGATATAATTCCGACTATTGTTACTTGATCAACAATGGCAAGCTCCATGCCATGGGCTCGGAAGTGGGCAAGTGGGGCTATCAGGGAGCTGGTGATTATGAATTATATCCGACGTTGATCATAGGCAATCTCTCCGAGATAGGTTATGATATGAAAAACCAGCAGTTTGTAACTTGCAGTTCCGATGGAAGTGTTGACAAAGCTCAAACTCTTTTCGGTACCGAATTCACAGACTTTAAGGACAAGGATATGCAAGTGGCTTCAGTCGTGCCACATACTGGCGGTGCACAGGGTGAATTTTACGTTGTGGCAAAGAGTGGCGTTGATGGCAAATATTACGTGGCAGACATCACCACTTTTGTGGGCTATCTTTATACCTCCGAATACTATGAGTATGCAGCCAATAGTCCTCTGAACCAAGCCCAGGTAATGGCTTCGCCTCAGACTGCTTCCGTCATCTATTATGCCGTAGGCAACAAGTTGTATATGCACAAGGTGACCACAGGTGAGGACACGGTGGTGAAGACATTCGCCTATGGCGAGGATGTCTCGTTTATCAAGAACTTTACGGGTACCGATAAGAATGGCGAAAGCTTCAATGACATCGTGGTCGTCACCAATACGACCACAGGTTATCAGGTTTATCAATTCCCGATGGTTGGTTCCGCAGGTGAATTGAAGACGGATGTGTCTCCGTCCATGAGCGGTACAGGAAAAGCCTCTTACTTGATGTTCAGACAAGAATAGCTTGCCTAACAGAAGTTGATAGCATCAACGAATGGCAGATGTATATCATGTGATAGATATACGCCTGCCAACCTGTTTAATCCACATGCCAACCGCGAGGGCAAGCTGCATCAAGTTGTCGAAAGACTGAAAGGCTTCTTCAATAAGTTCTTCGAATAGCCAACGGTGACTTCTAATATACAGCATTTTAATAAATCATGCTTTTTTCTGTCTTTTTGTTAGGATAATTGGTAAATTAATTATAACTTTGTAGCAGTGTATATATAATTAGTTAAACCAATCTTATCAAAAGGAGCGAAATCAGATGAAAGCAACCGAAGTAGTAGCTAAACTGCAACAGCAATTTCCAAATCAGCCAGAGTATATTCAGGCTGTGAGTCAGGTGCTCGGCACCATCGAAGACGAATACAACAAGCACCCGGAGTTTGAGAAGGCAAATCTCATAGAGCGCCTGTGCATTCCAGACCGCGTAATTCAGTTCCGTGTCAACTGGATTGACGACAAGGGCAACGTGAGGACCAACATGGGCTACCGCGTGCAGCACAACAATGCCATTGGTCCATACAAGGGCGGCATACGTTTCCACTCGTCGGTTAACGTGAGCATATTGAAGTTCCTCGCCTTCGAGCAAGTATTCAAGAATTCACTCACCACCCTTCCAATGGGTGGCGCCAAGGGCGGTTCCGACTTCTCTCCTCGTGGCAAGTCAAACGGTGAGGTCATGCGTTTCTGTCAGGCTTTCATGCGCGAGTTGTGGAACTACATCGGCCCCGATGTTGACGTCCCGGCAGGCGACATCGGCGTAGGCGGTCGCGAGGTCGGCTACATGTTTGGCCAGTACAAGGCCCTCACCCACCACTTCGTCGGCATTCTCACCGGCAAGGGACAGGAGTTCGGAGGCTCTCTCATCCGTCCGGAGGCAACAGGCTATGGCAACGTCTACTTCCTTGAGAACATGCTCAAGACCCGCAACATCGACCTCGCCGGCAAGACCGTGCTCGTGTCGGGTGCCGGAAACGTGGCTCAGTACACAATAGAGAAACTCATCCAGCTTGGTGCCAAGCCACTGACCTGCTCCGATTCCGACGGCTTCGTCTACGACCCAGACGGCATTGACGCAGATAAGCTCGCCTACATCATGGAGCTGAAGAACATAGAGAGAGGTCGCATCAAGGAGTATGCCGAGGAATACCCCAACGCCAAATACTTCCCTGGCCAACGTCCTTGGGGCATCAAGGCCGACATCGCCACACCGTGCGCCACACAGAACGAGATTAATGGCGAAGACGCGCAAAAGCTCATCGACAATGGCGTGATAGCCGTGAGCGAGGGAGCCAACATGCCTTCAACGCCGGAGGCCGTGAAGATTTTCCAAGACAACAAGATACTCTATTGCCCAGGAAAGGCAAGCAACGCCGGAGGCGTGGCAGTGTCGGGCCTGGAGATGAGCCAAAACTCAGAGAGGCTGCACTGGACCCGTGAGGAGGTTGACAACTATCTCCACCGTATCATGAACGACATCCATGAGAACTGCGTGAAATATGGCACCCAGGCAGATGGCTACATCAATTACGTCAAGGGCGCCAACGTCGCCGGATTCCTCAAAGTGGCCAAGGCCATGATGGCACAAGGCGTAGGCATGTAAAAAGCCGCGATAAGTACAAGACAAACAAGCCACTACACATAAAACACGCATTAAGCCGCGCCGATTTCCCATATGAGAAACGGCGCGGCTTTTGAGTATTATTCCTGAAATCCAGTCTAACACCTTATAATGTTTTGAATCACACTCTCTTTTATAAACAGGAGCAACAAAACCAAGCTGGATAGCCATTCAAGCTTGGACTGCTCTCATGTATTCGGCGCAAGCCTCGGCACACCTCTCGCCATCTACGCCGGCAGAGACGATGCCGCCAGCATAGCCAGCGCCCTCACCACAAGGAAAAAGACCGGCAACGCGAACGTGCTGCAGCGTTTCACGGTCACGAAGTATGCGCACGGGCGATGACGTACGTGTCTCCACGGCAATCAACACCGCCTCGTTGGTCAAGAAACCGTGGGCGCGCTTGCCAAAGGCCTTGAAACCTTCTTGCAAACGTTTAGCTATAAACGAAGGAAGCCAGAAATGGAGTGGACTGCTTATCAACCCTGGAGCATAACTGCTTTTTGGCAAGTCATAGCTCAGATGGTTGTTAACAAAATCTACCATGCGTTGGGCTGGAGCCGTTTGCCGCATATTACCCTGTTGCCAACACATCTTTTCCAACCTCTCTTGAAAGTCCATCACGCCAAGCACACCAGACGATAGGTCTGCATTTTTCAATGAAGGGTCATTCTCCACATCCTCAGGCCTGATCTCCACGACCATGCCACTGTTTGACCATTGCGTGCCACGATTGCTTGGCGACATGCCGTTTACTACTATCTGCTCAGGGCCAGTGGCGGCAGGGATAACGAAGCCTCCGGGACACATACAGAACGAGTACACGCCTCTGCCGTCAACTTGTGTAACAAACGAATACTCTGCCGCAGGCAAGTATTTGCCACGTCCATTCTTATTATGGTATTGAATGCGGTCGATGACTTGCGAAGGGTGTTCCAAGCGCACGCCAACGGCAATGCCCTTGGCTTCCATGTCAACATTCGCGCTCGCGAGGTATCTGTAAACGTCTCTTGCGCTATGTCCCGTGGCCAAGATAACAGGCCCGCGAAACTCCTGCTCTTTTCCCGACACCAGGTCTACGGCCTTTACGCCAACAACCCTTTCCTCGCCTTCGGATGACTTGTCGATGAGAAGGGAGGTCATCTTTGTTTGGAAATGCACTTCTCCACCACTTTTTATTATTTGCAAGCGCATATTCTCTATCACGCGCGGGAGCTTGTCGGTGCCAATATGTGGATGGGCATCTGCCAGAATTGACGTTGATGCACCATGCTGACAAAACACGTTCAATATCTTCTCCGTGTTGCCACGCTTGTGACTCCTCGTATAGAGTTTTCCGTCACTGTAAGCTCCAGCGCCACCTTCACCGAAACAATAGTTGCTCTCCGGGTCAACCTTCTGCGTCTTGGTGATAAGAGCCATGTCTTTCTTACGCTCCCTCACGTCCTTGCCCCTTTCGATTATGACAGGACGAAAGCCAAGCTCAATCAATCTCAAAGAAGCGAAGAGTCCGCCAGGCCCCTCGCCCACCACGACCACTTCGGGTCGGTCGCCTACATAAGGGTACTCAGTGTGTTGATAGCCATCGTCTTGCGGTGTCTCGTTGATATAAACACGAACCTTCAAATTAACGAAAATGGTGCGCTGGCGGGCATCTATGCTACGCTTCAGCACGCGCACATGGTTAATGGTGCGCACGTCAAGTCCTTTTTCGTGCGACAACCACGTCTTGATGTCCTGCTCCGATGAGGCCACCTGTGGAGATACCCTAAGCTGATATTCTTCTATCATTTATGCAAATTGTCTATTAAAGTTGTAAAAGCAATATATCATTATACCATTGCCTTTTAATTGCAAAATTAAACAAATCAAATCGATTTGCACTACATCTTGAACAATTTTATTGATTTCTTTGTCAAAAAGACAAAACATTATTACCTTTGCAAGCAAGTACAGCTTTTAGCCCTTACGTATCGGGAATGGCTGCGCAATAACCAACAAAACTCATTTAAACGATGAAAGTATTAAAATTTGGCGGGACATCGGTAGGTTCCGTGAAAAGCATCCTGAGTCTGAAACGTATCGTAGAGAAAGAAGCCCGTCGACAGCCCATTGTCGTTGTCGTGAGTGCTTTAGGTGGCATCACTGACATGCTCATTTCCACATCGCACCTTGCACAAGAAGGCAAGGAAGAATGGAAGGAACAATTTGAGCAAATGGTTGACCGCCATCACAAGATGATTGACACTATCATCACCGATACCAACGACAGAGAGACGCTTTTCAACAAAGTAGACTCACTGTTCGAACAATTACACTCCATCTATTTTGGAGTTTACCTCATACATGACCTAAGCAAGAAGACCCTCGACGCCATAGTGAGCTATGGAGAGCGATTGAGCTCCAACATAGTGGCTACACTGGTAAAAGGCTCACGCTGGATGGATTCCCGTGATTTCATCAAAACCACCACATCTCCAAACGGCAAGACAATTCTCGACACCGACTTGACCAACCACCTCGTGAAAGAAACTTTCGCTGACTTGCCACGCGTAACCCTCGTTCCAGGCTTCATCTCATCAGACAAGGACTCTGGCGAGACCACGAACCTTGGCCGCGGCGGCTCCGACTACACGGCGGCAATAATAGCTGCCGACCTCGACGCTGAGATACTGGAGATATGGACCGACGTTGACGGTTTCATGACAGCCGACCCAAGGGTCATCAAGACCGCCTACACCATAGATGAGTTGAGCTACGTGGAGGCAATGGAACTTTGCAATTTCGGAGCAAAGGTGGTGTACCCCCCGACGATATATCCCGTGCGCATAAAGAACATTCCGATAAGGGTCAAGAACACTTTCAACCCCGAGGCGCCAGGAACCATCATCAAAGACAAGATAGACAACGACCATAAGCCAATCAAAGGCATTTCGAGCATCAAGAACACCTCGCTCATCACCGTATCGGGACTTGCCATGGTCGGCGTGATTGGCGTAAACCGACGCATATTCACGGCACTTGCCGACAACGGCATATCCGTGTTCTTGGTGTCGCAAGCCTCTTCAGAAAACTCCACGTCAATAGGCGTGCGCGACGAGGACTCCGCCGAGGCAGCGAGAGTGCTCAACAACGAATTTGCCGCTGAGATTGAAGACGGAGCCATGTTCCCGATGCACGTGGAGAGCAACCTCGCCACCGTGGCAATCGTGGGTGAGAACATGAAACACGCGGCAGGTATCGCCGGAAAGCTCTTTGGCACACTCGGACGAAGCGGCATATCAGTAATAGCCTGCGCCCAAGGAGCCTCCGAGACGAACATATCGTTTGTCGTGCGTGGAACGGAACTGAGGAAGGCGATGAACGTGCTTCACGACTCTTTTTTCCTCTCGGAATACAAAGTGCTAAACCTGTTCATCTGCGGCATAGGCACCGTGGGCGGAAAGCTCATCGAACAAATACTCTCGCAATACGAGAACCTCAAAGAGCACTCACGGCTGAAGCTGAACGTCGTCGGCGTGGCAAGCTCACACAATGCCATATACTCACGCGACGGCATCGACCTCGTACATTACAAGGAGCAGCTAAAGGCTTCTGAGCCAAGCAATCCAGACAAGTTGCGCGACACGATTCTCTCCATGAACATATTCAACGCGGTATTTGTCGACTGCACGGCATCAAAGGAAATCGCGGCACTTTACCAGAGCTTGCTCGACCACAACGTGAGCATTGTCGCAGCCAACAAGATTGCCGCAAGCTCAAGCTACGATGACTATGAACGATTGAAGGAGACTGCCTTGAGAAGAGGCATCAAGTTCCTGTTTGAGACCAACGTCGGCGCAGGCTTGCCTATCATCGGCACCATCAACGACTTGCGCAACTCAGGCGACCGCATACTCAAGATTGAAGCAGTGTTGAGTGGAACTCTCAACTATATCTTCAACCAAATTTCAGCCCAATGTCCATTCTCCGAGACCGTGAAGCGCGCCAAGGAGGAAGGTTACTCAGAGCCAGACCCTCGCATCGACCTTAGCGGCACTGACGTGGTGCGCAAGATCGTGATTCTGGCTCGTGAGGCAGGCTATCGTGTGGAACAAGAAGACGTGGAAAAACACCTCTTCGTGCCAAACGAATTTTTCAAAGGCTCGCTGGAGGATTTCTGGAAACATCTGCCAGAGCTGAACGCCGACTTTGAGGAGAAACGAAAAAGGCTGGAAGCCGAAGGCAAACGTTGGCGTTTCATTGCGACAATGGATCATGGCAAAGTGAACGTGGCACTGAAAGACGTGGCGCAAGACAGCCCATTCTACAACTTGGAAGGCAGCAACAACATCATCCTCCTCACCACCGAACGCTACAAGGAATATCCAATGCTCATACAAGGCTATGGAGCCGGGGCAAGCGTAACGGCAGCAGGAGTGTTCGCCAACATCATCAGCATAGCTAACGTATAAAAAGTGATAAGCGATGAAACACATTATTATATTAGGTGATGGAATGGCCGACCACCCAGTAGGCCGCCTTGATAATAAGACATTGCTGCAATTTGCCGACACTCCATATATGGACATGCTGGCACGTAAAGGCCGCACGGGAAGGCTGATGACCATTCCTGACGGATTCCTTCCAGGGTCTGAAGTAGCAAACAGTACCATTCTCGGCTACGACCAAAACAAGGTGTATGAAGGTCGTGGACCGTTGGAAGCCGCAAGCATCGGCTACGACATGAAGCCTGAGGATTTCGCGCTGAGACTGAACATAATTTGCGTGGGCAATGGAAAAATCATCACACACAACGGTGGTAACCTGACAACAGAAAACGGGGCGGTGCTTACGCATTACCTCAACGATAAGCTGGGCAACGAAAACATCCAGTTCATACCAGGCGTGCAATATCGCCACCTGCTAATCGTTAAGAGAGCCAGCAAGCACATTGTTTGCGCCCCACCCCATGACCACCCTGACGAAGATTGGCAACCATTGCTCGTAAAACCCGAAAAGGGATGGGAAGACAAGCACGAACCAATAATTGGCTTTGACGGCAAGCCCACAGGCGAATCGCGCATGACGGCACAAGAAACCGCCGATTTGCTCAACGACCTCATAATCAAGAGCAAGGATCTGCTTGAGGCTCACCCATACAACAAGGCAAAGAAAAAGAATGGTGAACGGATGGCAAATCTCATCTGGCCTTGGGGAGGCGGCTATCGTCCATCCATGAAAACCCTTATGGAGAAATATCCACAGGTAAAGAGCGGCACATGCATTTCGGCTGTCGACTTGATAAAAGGCATTGGCAAATACGCTGGACTCGACGTGGTGAGCGTGCCACGTGCCACGGGATTGGCCAATACCAATTATGAAGGGAAAGTGGCAGCGGCCATAACAGCGCTATACAACCAAGACTTCGTATTCTTGCATTTCGAGGCAAGCGATGAGGCTGGCCATGACGGCAACCTTGAATTAAAGCTCAAGACCATAGAGAACCTCGACCACAGAGTGGTGGAACCTATCTACAATGAGGTGAAACGATGGAACGAGCCAGTGGCAATAGCCGTCATGCCAGACCACCCCACCCCCGTGGAAGTGAGGACTCACGTGAAAGAACCTGTGCCGTTTCTCGTATGGCACCAAGGGATACGACCTGACAACGTACAAGTATACGACGAAGTGTCGTGCGTAAACGGAGACTATGGCATGCTGCATCTGACAGAATTCATGGATAAGTTCATGACCATATAAAAAAGACAACAAAACAAGACTCAAACATTATGAAATACTATAGCACAAACCACCAAGCCCCAATGACTACGCTTCGCGAAGCCGTTGAGAAGGGTCTCGCCCCAGACCGAGGACTATACATGCCTGAGCACATAAAGAAATTGCCAGAGTCGTTTTTCGACAAGATTGACACTCTGTCGTTTCAGGAGATAGCCTTTGAAGTGGCAAAGGCATTTTTCGGTGACGACGTGGATGAAAAATCCCTGAAGCAAATTGTCTTCGACACGCTCGCCTTTGACACGCCTGTGGTGAAAGTAGACGGTAACATATACGCCTTGGAACTTTTCCATGGCCCAACGCTCGCCTTCAAGGACGTTGGCGCCAGGTTCATGGCGCGCCTGCTGCAATATTTCATTCATAAAGACCGCGAGAAGACAAACGACAACCGCTTGGTAAACGTTCTCGTGGCGACCAGCGGCGACACAGGGTCGGCAGTGGCAAATGGCTTCCTCGGGGTTGACGGCATACACGTCTACGTGCTTTACCCGAAGGGGAAAGTGAGCAAGATTCAAGAAAGCCAATTCACCACATTAGGACAAAACATAACAGCATTGGAGATAGACGGCGTTTTCGACGACTGCCAGGCTCTCGTAAAAAGTGCCTTTATGGACAAGGAGCTTACCTCCCACATGATTCTCACCTCTGCCAACAGCATCAACGTAGCGCGATTCTTGCCGCAAGCATTCTATTATTTCAATGCTTACGCCCAACTGAAACGCTATGGCGTGATAGGCAATGACAAGGCAAAACTGACATTCTGCGTACCATCGGGCAATTTCGGCAATATCACAGCCGGACTATTCGCATGGAAGATGGGACTTCCAGTAAGTCATTTCATAGCCGCAAACAACGCTAACGACGTATTCTTCAATTATTTGCAAACAGGAGTGTACACACCAATGGCAAGCAAACAAACACTTGCCAACGCCATGGACGTAGGTGCGCCAAGCAACTTCGCACGCATATTGGACCTCTACAGCAATGGCAATGCATGCCACCTCGACAATGCCAAGGAGGTGGAAGCAGCACTGCCAGCTATAAAAAAAGACGTGAGTGGCGCAACCTATACGGACGACAAGATTCGTGAGACCATGAAGCAATGCTATAAGCAAACAGGCTATGTGCTTGATCCTCACGGAGCTTGCGGATACCAAGCATTAAAAGAGCAACTGCCCGAAAATGAGGTCGGCGTGTTTCTTGAGACGGCACATCCTGCAAAATTCAAGGAAAAAGTCGATGACATACTTGGCACCGACATAGCCATACCCGAGCGCTTGCAGGCGTTTATGCGTGGAAAGAAACAGAGCATTGAAATGCCAAACGACTTTAACGTTTTCAAGAAATACTTGCTTGACCAATAATAGATGAACATCAGCAAATCGAAAATAAAACTCATCCACTCTCTCGACAGCAAAAAAGGCCGTCGAGAGAGTGGGTTGTTTATAGCCGAAGGACCAAAAGTGGTTGGTGACCTTTTGGAACTAATGCCAGCAAAAATTATAATCGCCACCACCGACTGGCTGAAAGCCAACAATGTTAATGAGGCTGAAATCATAGAAGTAAGTGAAGAGGAGCTGAAAAAGACGTCCTTGCTCCAACACCCTCAAAAGGTCATGGCATTATTTCCTATCCCAAACAACACGGATGGAAACGAGACGCGCCTTGTCAACCTTTTGGCAAATAAAAACGAGGACGATAAGCAAAAGCTCATTATCGCCCTCGACGGAGTGCAAGATCCTGGAAACCTTGGCACCATAATACGTATAGCCGACTGGTTCGGAATATCAGACATTATTTGCTCCCATGACACCGTGGATGCATTCAGTCCCAAAGTAGTACAGGCCACCATGGGAAGCATAGCAAGGGTACGCATTCATTATGTCGACTTGGAAAATCTCATAAAGGCATTGCCCAATGACTTTCCTGTTTATGGAACCTTCCTCGATGGCAAAGACTTGTACGACGAGCCATTGTCGGTTGGAGGAATCATCATCATGGGCAATGAAGGCAAGGGAATTTCACAATCGGTAAAATCACTTGTAAACCACAGGTTGCTCATTCCCAACTATCCAAAGGGAAGAAAGACCGCCGACAGCCTTAACGTGGCAATTGCCACTGCCATTACTTGCGCTGAGTTCAGACGGAGAATTTGAGACGCAAGGAGTTGAGCACCACACTGATACTGGAGAAAGCCATAAGAGCCGAGCCCCACATGGGCGTGAGTTGAACAGGAGGATTATCATAAAATAGATACAGCACTCCAGCAGCCAACGGAATACACACAAGGTTGTAAACAAACGCCCAAAAGAGGTTCTCCCAAATCATGAGTGTCGTTTTCTTACTAAGCTGGAAACCAAATGGCAACACACTTAGGTCATCGGTCATCAATGTGACTTGTGCCACGTCCATAGCAACGTCAGTTCCCGTGCTTATGGCTATAGACACGTCAGCAAGTGCAAGAGCTTGAGTGTCGTTGATTCCATCTCCTATCATGGCTACTGTCTTGCCCTCCGACTTTAACTTTCTTACGAGTTCTTCCTTGTCTTGAGGTTTGCACTGAGCCTTGAAATGGCTTATCCCGGCTTTCTCAGCCCAATAGGAAGCTGCTTTCTCGTTGTCGCCACTCATCATATAAATGTCTATTCCACTTTGACGCAATTTTCTCATGGCCTCAGCGGCATGAGGCTTCAAAGTCTCACGTTCCTCAAATGACAAGCTGTCGGCCGCCGTGAAGTCAACATTCGTGTTAGGTATAGTCAATGTCCCAGTCTTGTCTGTCACCAACACGTCCACCCTACGCATAGTCTCCAAAGCGGTAGCGTCCTTAATCAAAAGATGCTTGCTCGCTGCCTTGCCAATCCCCACCATAAGGGCTGTTGGCGTGGCAAGTCCCATAGCACAAGGGCAAGCAATCACGAGGACGGTCACAGCCGACACGATGGCCTTGCTTAGCAACGACATGCCACCCAACCCTATCCATAGCAGGAACGTAATTAAAGCCAATGCTGAAACAATCGGCACAAAATACACGACCACCTTGTCCACAATGCGCTGTACAGGAGCCTTGCTGTTCTCCGCTTCTTGAACCATACGGATGATATGGGCAAGGGCAGTGTTCTCGCCTACTTGTCGCGCACGCATACGAAAGACGCCTTGTGATGGTATGGTGCCAGCAAGCACTCTCGATTTCGACTTTTTCTCTACAGGTGTTGGCTCGCCCGTAATCATGCTTTCATCAACATAGGCCGCATCTTCCGTCATAAAACTTGTCGCGGTTATCACTTCACCATCCACAGGCACTCTTTCACCGGGACGCACCTCAAGAACGTCTCCAACATCAATGGTTGACACGGGAACCTCCCGCAATTCACCATCTTCTAAGACATGCGCTGTCTTTGGAGCCATACCCATCAGCTTGCGTATGCTCGATGCCGTGCTATCCTTTGCCTTTTCTTCCAAGAGACGACCCAAAAGGACAAATGATATTATCATGCCACAAGAGTCGAAATAAGTCAGCGACGAGTCACCAAAAAATGTGTTCCAAGTGGAGAAAAGAAAAGAAATGCTTGTGGATAGAGCCACAAGCGTATCCATGTTGGCAGTGCCATGAAATGCCTGCCTAACAAAATTCACATAAAAAGCCCTACCACAGAAAAACATATTAGCAAAGGCTATCAAAAGACAAATCTGATTTGTTTGGGATAAGTCTCCAATGTTGAGCCAATGCATGTTAATAGCCATGCCGACGACAGACAGAATAATCGACAGTATGGTTTTGCGAAAAAGAATTAAGTATTCGTGTCTTCTAATTGCCTCTACAGACCTATCAGCCTCTATCACAAGGTCATAACCGATAGAGTTAATCTCCTTCTTCATTGTCTCCAAGGAAATTTTACTCTCATCGTAGTCAATTAGAGCCGAGCGCCCGACAAGGCTTACTGATACATCTTTGACACCTGGCAATGAACGTAGCTTTTTCTCTACATTGGCAGAGCATGATGCACATGCCATGCCGACAACAGGTACGGTCTTCTTCATGTTTTGTGAAATTATGGATTGGTCTCCTATATCTCCATCTCATAGTGGCCGGCGGCCTCAACAGCATTTTTCATCTGCTGCGCGCTCACCTCGTTCTCATCGAAGTCAACATTCACGCAATGGTCAGGAAGGCTGACTTCAACTGCGTTAACACCTCTGAGACCTTTCAAGGCACTTTCGACATGAGCCTTACAATGTTCACACTTCATGCCATTAACTACATAAATCTTATTCATATTCGTATCAAAATATTAAAAAATCAGTTCAAACTTTTATCACTTTTCCTTCAGCCGCAAGAATGGAATTAGGAAAAATAGCTTTGGCTTCACTCAAAATCGTTGCCTCATTATCGTATCGTGCGCTAAAATGCCCCAAAAGCAATTTGCCAACGTGACCATCGCGCGCTACTGTAGCCGCCTGCTGAGACGTGGAATGATAATAAAGCTTGGCACGGTTAGCGCATGAACTGTCATAGGTGGAATCATGATAAAGTAAATTCACCTTATCAACAAGCTCATGAAGATTTGGCATATATCGAGTATCACAACAATAAGCATAAGAGCGAGGAGGATCAGCTGGTGTCGTAAGCTTGCTATTAGGGATGACCGTTCCATCCTCCGTTGTCCAGTCAGCCCCTGCTTTTATATTATTGATTTGACTTATAGGGATATTAAAACAGTCTATCATGTCGCGACGTATGTGTGGGTATGTCGGCCGCTCACGAAACAAGAATCCAGAGCAAGGGATACGATGGTCAAGAGGAATGCTCTCTACGACAAGACTTCTATCTTCATAGATAACCTGGTGCACAGTTGTATCAACTGCATGAAACTCAATCTCATACTCAAGGCCATTACAGAAAAGCTTCATCTGTTCATCGAGCAATGACTTCAACGGTCCAGGAGCATATATTTTCAAAGGAGCCGTGCGACCAAGCATTCCAAAGGTTGAAATCAGGCCAATAAGGCCAAAACAATGGTCTCCATGAAGATGAGATATGAAAATGGCCTGAATCTTTGTGAAACCAACGTGCGAACGACGGAGCTGTATCTGCGTTCCCTCTCCACAATCTATCATGAAAAACTTTCCACGAATTTCCACCACCTGCGATGATGCAAAATGCTTCAATGTGGGCAAGGCACTCCCACAACCCAAGATATGTATATTGAATGGTTCCACGATAAACTATTCTTAAGACCTAAGACATTTCTTATTCCACTCTCTTATAAACAAAGATTCCGACCTTGTTCTCCAAATATAGTGAATCACTGCCAAGATTGTCAATGTCAAATGTATCACGATTGAGCAAAAGTTTTCCGTTGAGAATCTTCCATGTCGTCCATGGATTCTTCTCAGCCTCAACGTCCGACTTTACTTCCCCTCCCTCAAGAATTTCAAAATTTTTATCTATGCTTGTCCATTTGCCTTGAAGGGTCGTAAGGTTAATGACTTTTCGAGCACTTCTTTCTCCGTCAATCGGTTGACCTTCAACAACGGCAAGACGATCACCAGCAAGCAAACCACCAACAACTGTTGGCGTTCCTGTCTCGGACTCAGGCAAGGCAAAAGTAAGAGTGTCACCACCATCAGTTATCAACTGCAAAGAATGCATCATAGTGCCGTCACCACAAACTCCATAGATGGTGGAGTCTTGCTTAGAGGTCTGTTCAGAAGTTTCCACTCCACTATGTCCGTTTCGCTGCGGTTGACTATGGCAAGCTGCCACTAATAATATCAACGACAATAATGTCAAGCACAAATTAAATCTTTTCATACTGTAAAGATGATTATTGTTCATTTTTCTTTGACTCATTCCAATATCTATCCATTTCATCGAGGGTGAGATCCTTAATGTTTCTTCCCTCTTCTTTGGCTTTCTTCTCAATATAAGTAAATCTGGAAATGAATTTCTTGTTGGCACGTTCAAGCGCATTGTCTGGATTAAGGTGATACAGACGAGCTGCGTTGATTACGCTAAATATAAAATCGCCCAACTCAGTTGTAGAACTCTCCCTATCCCCTTTTTCCAATTCTGTTTCCAACTCGCCAAGCTCCTCACGCACTTTTTCCCACACATCACTGGGCTTTTTCCAATCAAACCCGACATTCCGTGCCTTATCTTGTATGCGATAAGCCTTTATTACAGACGGCAATGCATTCGGAACACCGCTCAGCACCGTCTTGTTGCCATCTCGCTCCATTTGCTTGCGTTGCTCCCAAGACGACTCTACTTGCGAAGATGTTTTTGGCTTTGAATTTTGAGTATCATTTGACGTGGAACTCATTTTATAATTAACATGACCGTTCGCGTCAATTTCCATATTATCATTGCTCACAGTCCACCCCCGCCAATCGATAAAATCGTGACGAAACATCAACTTATCTGCCTGGTGGTTACAAACGTCAGCTATATCGAAAGCTCCCGTCTCGGAGCCAATCACAGAATAAAGAATGACATGCTCCATGACATCACCAAGCTCCTTGCATATTTCTTGACGGTCATCCTTCATAAGAGCATCACAAAGCTCAAATACTTCCTCAATAGTATTAGGCCGCAAGCTCTCAAAAGTTTGTGCCTTGTCCCATGGACAATCATGACGTAACCGCTCCTGCACATCAAGCAAGCGTTCAAAAGCCTTCAGTTTATCCTCTTTGGTATGCATCACTAAGGTTATTTTCTTGCAAAGTTAGTGGTTTTTGTTTGAAAATTCGTAATTTTGCACCGATAATATTTAGACAACAAAAATTATTAAGAGATACATGGAATTGGCAAGTAAGTACGACCCGAATCAAGTAGAGTCGAAATGGTATCAGTATTGGCTTGACAACAAGCTGTTTTCATCTCACCCTGATGGCCGTGAGCCTTATACGGTGGTGATTCCCCCACCAAATGTTACGGGCGTGCTCCACATGGGACACATGCTCAACAACACCATCCAAGACATTCTTGTGCGTCGAGCACGCATGGAAGGGAAGAACGCGTGTTGGGTACCTGGTACAGACCACGCTTCAATAGCCACGGAAGCGAAAGTCGTTGGCAAGCTTGCGGAGCAAGGCATCAAGAAGACAGATCTCACACGCGAGCAATTTCTTGAGCATGCCTGGGACTGGACACGTGAGCACGGAGGCATCATCTTAAAGCAACTTCGCAAACTCGGATGTTCATGCGATTGGGATCGCACGTCTTTCACAATGGATGAGACACGCTCAAAAAGCGTAATCCATGTATTCGTGGACTTATATCGCAAAGGTCTTATTTACCGTGGCGTGCGCATGGTCAACTGGGACCCTAAAGCCAAGACAGCACTTTCAGATGAGGAAGTCATCTACAAGGATGAGCACTCTAAACTGTATTACTTGAAGTATTACGTGTCCAAAGAAGACCAAGCTAAGGTTGCACGTAAGGCCGATGGCAACGTGATGCACCAAGACTCAAATGGCTACTATGCGGTAGTGGCGACAACACGTCCAGAGACCATCATGGGCGATTCTGCAATGTGCATCAACCCCGAAGACGTGAAAAACACATGGTTGAAAGGTCTTCATGTTATCGTCCCATTGGTTAATCGCGTGATACCCGTAATAGAAGACTCATACGTTGACATACAGTTCGGTACAGGTTGCTTGAAAGTCACACCGGCACACGATGTCAACGACCATATGCTTGGCTTGAAGCACCACTTGGAGACTATTGACATTTTCAACGATGACGGTACCATCTCTGAAGCTGCAGGATTATACGTTGGTCAAGACAGAATGGACGTGCGCAAGCAAATTGCCATAGATCTTGAAAACGCTGGCTTAATGGAGAAAGTGGAGGATTACGACAATAAGGTCGGTTTTTCTGAGCGTACAAACGTGCCTATTGAGCCTAAACTTTCCACACAGTGGTTCTTGAAGATGAAACACTTTGCGGACATAGCTCTGCCTCCTGTGATGAACGATGAGATAGAGTTCTTCCCAAAGAAATATAAGAATACCTATAAATATTGGCTTGAGAACATCAAGGACTGGTGCATCAGCCGCCAGCTCTGGTGGGGGCATCGCATTCCTGCCTACTATTTTACGACAACAGATGGCAAACGCGATTTCGTGGTAGCAGAAACAGCGGATGAGGCACTAAAGGAGGCCCAGAAGAAGAACCCGTCGTTGACAGCAGAAGGTTTGGAGCAAGAAAGCGACTGCCTTGACACTTGGTTCTCAAGTTGGCTGTGGCCAATTTCGCTTTTCAACGGAATTCTTGATCCGAACAACAAGGAGATAAACTATTATTATCCAACCAGCGACCTCGTCACAGGTCCAGACATCATTTTCTTCTGGGTAGCACGCATGATTATGGCTGGCTACGAGTATAGGGGCAAGATGCCGTTCCGTCACGTCTACTTCACAGGTATCGTAAGGGACAAACTTGGTCGCAAAATGTCAAAGAGTCTTGGCAATTCTCCTGACCCAATCATGCTCATGGATAAGTATGGAGCAGACGGTGTGCGTATGGGAATGATGTTATCCGCGCCAGCAGGCAACGACATTCTCTTCGATGAGAGTCTATGCGAACAAGGCCGCAATTTTAACAACAAAATTTGGAATGCCTTCCGCCTCGTAAAAGGTTGGGAGACAGCCGATATTGAGCAACCAGAGAATTGTCGTATAGCGGTGGCTTGGTTTGATGCTAAACTCAAGGAAGTTAACGCCACCATGAACGAGCAGTTTAAGACTTATCGCATATCAGAGGCGTTGATGACCGTATACCGCTTGTTCTGGGATGAGTTTTCTGCTTGGTATCTTGAGCTCGTGAAGCCTGCATACATAGATGGCAAACAACAGCCAATGGATAAGACAACCATGGCAGCGACATTGCGTTTCTTTGAAACACTGATGCAGATGCTCCACCCATTCATGCCTTTCATCACTGAGGAATTGTGGCAACATATCGCTGAGCGCAAGCAAGGAGAGAGCATAATGGTTTCCACGTTGAACATTTCCGAGCCTAAGGCCGACGAGAATAAGTTGTGCGACGACATGGAATTGGTTAAGCAGATTGTGGCAAGCGTTAGAGCTATTCGCAACGATAAGAACATCGCTCCTAAAAAAGAGCTTGAACTTCAGGCCATAGGAGAAAATCATTACGAAGCTTTCAGCAGCATCATTATCAAGATGGCAAACCTCAAGTCTTTTGTGGTGGCTGAAAACAAAGCCTCTGATGCGTCTTCCTTTATGATAGGAACTGATGAATTTGCCGTGCCTGTTGGAGACCTAATAGATGTTGACGCTGAGATAGAGAAGCAAGAAAAGGAACTCCTGCACCTAAAAGGTTTCCTTGCCGGTGTTCAGAAGAAACTTTCCAATGCCAACTTTGTCTCTCATGCTCCTGAGGCCGTTGTTGAAAAAGAAAGAAAGAAGCAAAGCGACGCTGAGGAAAAGATAGCAAATATCGAAGAGAGCCTCAAGGCGCTTAAAGCCAAAAAGTAACAGGAACGGGTGCTTTTATGCATCCGTTATATTCTTATGAAGAAACGTATACTGTATTTTTTTGTCTTGCTTGTTGCTGCCATATCCGTCGCTTCCTGCACTGAAGAAGGCCCTGACACGGAAAGCATCAACAAACAGACAATACTCGTGTTTATGCCATGGACGGGAACGGCAAATGGCAGTGAAGGCTTATACCCATACTTCAAGAAAAACCTTGACAGTATTGAAAGTGCCATTGTAAAAGCAGGACAAATGAACGGAAGGGCTCTCGTTTTCTTGAGCACGTCCGCAAACACGTCTTCACTTTATGAGATAACACTTGTAAACAAGAAAATACAACATACACAAATAAAGGAATACTCTGGCAATGCATACACGACAGCAGACGGTATTACTCAGCTGCTCAATGATGTAAAAAGCAATGCGTATGCCTTGAATTATGCAATGGTGATAAGCAGTCATGGCATGGGATGGACATTCAAAGATGATTGGGACAACTACCCATACTCAGCAAAGCCAAGGCGATATGCTCTTGTTTCCAACCATGACAAAGGCAACCATGCTCCTTATTATCCAACAAGATTTTATGGAAGCGTCGATGACATCAACAACTACGGCACCGACATAGAATCTTTGGAAACAGGAATAAGAAACGCTGGGGTGAAAATGCAATTCATCCTCTTCGATGATTGCTATATGGCGAATGTTGAAACAGCTTATCAACTAAAGGATGTCACAAATTTCCTGATTGGCTCCACATCTGAGATTATGGCACAAGGTATGCCTTATCAAACCATGTGGACTGCACTCGCCTCACCCACTCCAAGTTATGCTACCGTTACCGATGCTTTCAATAAATTCTACTCTAACTACAAGACACCTTGTGGTACACTTTCGGCTATTGATTGTAGGCAAATGGACAAACTCGCTGAGGTCATGAAGCTAATCAACTCTAAGTTCAGCTTTGACAGCAGTAGGCTTGATAGTATACAAACATTGGATGGATTCAGCAAGAGTATTTTCTATGACATGAAAGACTATGTTGATTCTCTGTGCACAGATAAAGATTTGCTGAACGATTTTAACTCTACTTTCAAGCAAGCAATTAAGAGCACTGTTCACACAGACTCCATTTATTCAGCCATAAATCCTTTAGAGGGAGGACAATTCATCAAGCTTAAGAGATACTCAGGCATCACTATTTCAGATCCAAGCGTCAATAGTGTAGCCTTGAAAGGGAAAGAAAAAACAGCTTGGTGGAAAGCAACGCATTGATTGCAAGACGAAAGAAAAGAGACAGGGAAGTAAAAATAGTATATATTATCCATCATACAAAGTCCGCAACACGAAGGCTGTAAGCCAGCGTTGCGGATTTTGCTTTATATGATTTTCCATTTAGCATGTCCCTACGCGTAACTTAGCTTCCTCAACTGCCGTTTCATTTTTGAGGCAATCCTTGCATACTCCTTTATAATAAAGCTGTGCCTCATCTATAATATTGCCATCACACATTACCGCCTTTTTAACTTTTGGAGCCTTCTCATTCATAAGGTCAAACACCCTACCGCATTTTCTGCATAAGAAATGAACGTGAGGATGTATGTCACCATCATAACATACATGATGATCATCAATTGTTATCATTTGCGCCGCACCATTCTCCGAAAAGAGACGCAATGTGTTATATACGGTGGTTCTGCTCAATGTTGGCACTTCCGGCACAACACCTTGATACACATCCTCAACAGTAGGATGTGTACGATGAGTAAGCAAGAAAGACATAATGGCAAGTCTTTGTGTTGAAGGTCTCAAGCCACTGTCAACGAGACGATTGTAAGCTGAAATGTTCATAATTTTCCTAATCTGCAAAAATAGGATAAACAGACTAATTAAGTTTATACTTTTTGCAAAGTTAGTCAATTTAGTTGGAATCTCAAAGAAAAAGTTGGAAGATTTACAAAATATTGCAAATCTACCAACCTAAAAATGTAAAACAAAATAACCTTGAATAATTATGCGAGAACTGCCTTCACGAGTTCATCTTTACTCACGAGCTTCTGCTCACCCGTTGCCATGTTTTTCAAAGTTATCTTTTTCTGTGCTATCTCATCATCACCTGCCAAAGCTACAAATGCTATGCCTTTTGCGTTGGCATATCCCATCTGCTTCTTCATTTTTGCCTTGTCAGGGAAAATTTCTGTTCGTATGCCAGCCTTGCGCGCCATTAAAGCTATTGGAAGGCAATAAGCTGTTTCCTTTTCGCCAAAGTTGATGAAAAGTAATTGTGTTGCCGTTGTAGCTTCTTTTGGATAAAGGTCAAGCGCATTGAGCACGTCGTAGATACGATCTGCGCCAAAACTTATACCTACTCCCGACAACCCTGGCATTCCAAAAATGCCAGTCAAGTTATCGTAGCGTCCACCGCCAGTGATACTGCCCATAGGCGTATCAAGAGCCTTGACCTCAAAAATCGCACCCGTGTAATAGTTCAATCCGCGAGCAAGTGTAAGATTGAAGTTAACCGTATTCTTTAACCCTACGATTTTGAGGGTTTCAAGTATGAACCTTGATTCTTCCACACCTTTAAGACCGACCTCAGATGATTTCAAGAATTCCTCCATCACTGCGAGTTTCTCATCATTAGAGCCGTCAAGCTTTATTATTGGTTGCAATTTAGCAATGGCATCCTCTGGCAGGCCATCATTGCGCAATTCCTCATTAACATTGTCTATTCCAATCTTGTCGAGTTTGTCAATTGCGACAGTTATGTCCACGATTTTGTCTGCCTCACCAATGACCTCAGCAATACCCGAAAGAATTTTTCGGTTATTAATCATTATCTCAACACGTATGCCGAATTTAGAGAATACGGTGTCAACTATCTGCATCAACTCCACCTCGTTAAGAAGCGAATTACTGCCAACGACATCTGCGTCGCACTGGTAAAATTCGCGATAGCGTCCTTTCTGAGGCCTGTCAGCACGCCACACCGGTTGTATCTGATAGCGCTTGAATGGCAATTGCAATTCATCGCGGTGCATCACCACATATCTGGCAAAAGGTACGGTCAAGTCATATCGCAGTCCTTTTTCACAAAGCATGGACTGGAGTTTAAGCACATTGCGTTCCTGCAAGTCGCTGTCGCTTATGCCTTTCAAGTAATCACCTGAATTCAACACCTTGAAAAGGAGCTTGTCGCCCTCATCACCATACTTACCAAGAAGAGTATGAAGCGTCTCCATGGCAGGAGTCTCTATCTGTTGAAAGCCATAGAGAGCATACACCTCTTTGATGGTGTTAAATATATAGTTTCGTTTTGCCATCTCCTCGGGACCGAAGTCACGGGTACCCTTGGGGATGGACGGTTTATTTGAACCCATGTTTATTATAAGTTAAAATATCAAAGAGTGATAGTTTGCTCGCGGTCTGGACCGATTGATATGATGCCAATCTTCGTTTCCAGCTCGTCCTCAAGGAACTTGATGTAGTCCTTAAACTCCTGTGGGAACTGATCTGGTGACGTGAATTTCGTCATGTCGGTCTTCCAGCCTTTCAGTTCCTTGTATACAGGCTCGACATTATCGATTTCGTAAGGAAAATCGCGTGTTTCCGTGCCATCAGGCAAGCGGTAAGCGACACAAGCCTTTATGGTGTCGAAGCTGTCAAGCACGTCGCTCTTCATCATGATGAGCTCAGTTACGCCATCTACCATTATGCTGTAGCGCAACTGCACAAGGTCAATCCAACCACAACGGCGCTCACGCCCCGTCACAGCACCATACTCGTGGCCAAGACTACGAATAGTCTTTCCAGTCTCATCAAAGAGCTCTGTCGGGAAAGGTCCTGCACCGACACGAGTGCAATATGCCTTCATTATGCCATAGACATTACCTATCTTGTTTGGTCCTACTCCCAATCCTGTGCAAGCACCAGCGCAAATGGTATTGCTTGAAGTTACAAATGGATAACTGCCAAAGTCAACATCAAGCATTGTGCCTTGAGCACCTTCACAAAGAATGGTCTTGCCGGAACGTAACAACTTGTTTATCTCTATCTCGCTGTCAACGATAGGGAACTTGCGAAGGTATTCCACGCCTTCCATCCATTTCTTCTCAGTAGCCTCAAAACCCTCAAAGTCTGTCCAACCGAGCGACTTGAGCATTTCAAGGTGACGCTGCTTGTGAGCCTCATATTTAGCCTCGAAATTCTCAAGTATGTCGCCTACGCGCAATCCATTACGGCTTACCTTGTCTGTATAAGTCGGGCCAATGCCCTTACCTGTCGTGCCTACCTTATTCTTGCCCTTTGCGGCTTCCAACGCACGATCGAGAATGCGGTGAGTAGGCATTATCAAGTGTGCCTTCTTGGAAATACGCAGACGCATGTGAAGCTCATGACCGCTTTTCTCAAGTTCTTTTGCCTCTTCCATGAACAAGTCTGGAGCCAACACCACGCCGTTGCCAATGAAGTTGACCTTTCCGCCCTGGAAAATACCCGATGGAATACTGCGGAGAACATATTTCTGTCCTTCAAATTCCAGCGTGTGACCAGCGTTAGGGCCGCCCTGGAAACGTGCCACCACGTCATATTTCGGGGTAAGGACATCTACCACTTTGCCTTTGCCCTCATCGCCCCACTGCAGACCCAGCAGGACATCAATCTTACCGTTTTCCATATTTCAAAGATTTTTTTAATATACTCTTGGTCCAAAGATTCCAGTTCCCACTCTCACCATAGTGGAATGGCACTGAACCGCAATCTTATAATCATGGCTCATACCCCATGAACGCTCCTTAAACCATGGAGCATCGGCGAAGTAATCTCGTTTTATCTCAGAGAAGAACTCCCATGCCAAATTCATCTCCTTGCGAATCTGAGCCTCATCCGGCACATTGCTTGCCATCATCATGACACCGCAAATGCGGACATTTTGAAATTCTTTCCACACTTGCGATTTCAACATATCCCGACATCCATCAATGGAGAAACCGTATTTTGTTTCCTCCTCGGCAATATGAAGCTCCAAAAGAATGTCAATTACACGATTGTTCTTAGCGGCTTGTTTGTTTATCTCCTTCATGAGCTTAACGGAGTCAACAGCCTCAATCATAGAAATGTACGGAGCTATGTATTTAACCTTGTTAGTCTGCAAGTGCCCTATGAAATGCCATTCAATGTCCTTAGGCAACTGCTCCACCTTATCTTTCAGCTCCTGTTCATGGCTTTCGCCAAAAACACGTTGACCGGCATTGTAAGCAGCCTCAATATATTCCTTGGGATGAAACTTGCTAATCGCCACGAGCCTAACGCCTTCTGGCAAGCAAGCTCGCACAGCATTCAAATTGTTTACTATCTCAACGTCTTTCATGCTTCCTCCTTTTGAGTAGCTACATCCTCACTTTTCTTGTGGTTTTCCGGATTGGAGTCATGCTCAAAGACATCCATTATTTGTGTCTCGGCAACACTCGCCATTTCATAGTCAATCATGGTTGAGCCCATCACTTCACTAATGTTCTTCACGGCTCCAGGCAATGAAGCTGACTGAACCAGATAAGTCACGGCAGAGCGTTTTTCCTTTTGCGATTTCTCATCTATGGTAATAAACATCAGTTTTGCCTTGTACCATTTATCATCCTTGTCCATGTCGGAAAAGAAGATTTCATGGTAAGCCGCGGGCTTTATGTCAGTTATTTTATAGTCGCCAGAGATAAACACCTTCATTTCTTCAATGATAGCTCCCTCCGCCTCGGTGAAGCTCAGCGCGTCGACCACATAATGCTCGGTGACATTTTTCTGTGTCCCGTCTTCTTGTGTCTTGGCATAGCGAATTTTAATCTCAAACCAATCTGATGTACGTGATCTCATGTTATGTTGCGTTTATTCTTATTATATACTTTATTATTTAATGTCTTGCCGGCCATCAACTTTTCTTGACTATGCTCACACCCCTGAAAAGATTGTCGAGTGCCGCGTAAGTGTAAGCCGCACGGTCGTGAACAGTCAAGTCATGCCCCATTCGCTTGCGCAAATCCATTAACTTCGACACGGCATCGGTATAGTTGTCCGGAGTTATACGCATACTCATGCGATCCGCCATGCCATTGTCGAATCCAAAATAGCGTGTCAACATATCAGCAAACTGCCGCCTTTGCAAATCGGAGATATGTTCCAACTGAGCCACAGTTCCCTTTTTAGGCCTGTAAATATGGAACACAAGGTCATCAGGTTCACCGCCACGCTGTCCATGTTCATAGCGCTTCTCATAGTCAAAGTAGCAATCGCAAAAGCCATTCTCAGCAAGTTCGCGAAGCTCTGTTTTGGCAGGTTCAAGCACGCGACGACAGAAATCACTGAACTTGGTGTACATATTCTCCAAACGGAGCATCTTACGAAACTCGAAGGTGTTGACAACCCACGTCCCCTTGTCTATCCAACTTTTTATGAACATGTATACACGTTGCGAATAGCGGTTATGACATGAGAAAACTATTTGCTTTCCAAGAGTTGAATATCCAAGGCGGAGAGAGAGCAATCGCTCTGCCACCTGACGGTCTATTTTAAGTAATGTGTATTTCTCGTATATTCCAGTACCCTCAGGAATATACACGTCGCAAAGGTTCGTCACCTTCAGATAGCTCCTGCCATCCACGGTCTTGTATGGTATCTCCACTGGAACAGTAGCCAAGAGTTTCAAGCTGTCACGAAGCTGTGGATAATGATTTGGGTCTACACCGAGACTTTTGAAAAACAGCTTTATCTCCAACCTGCCGTCATGGTCGAGTTCAGTCGGGAAAAGAGAAGGCTCAAGGGTCTTCATGTCGAGCATCTCACGGAGTTTCTGCTGCATCTTCTCCACGACACTCACGAGTATTCTTATCTGTATAAGAGAATAGTCGTGCCGCATCATTGTCACGGCTATGGGTTGCAACAGCCATGTCTCATTTTCCAATGGGATTAAGTCCGTGGGAATGTTGCGCTTCACGTCGCGCTTCTTTCCTTTGCCGTACTCCCTCCTGCCAGTTTTTCTCTTGGTGGACGAAGACTTCCTTGTTGCTGCTGCCACTGCCATTTTTCGTTATCGGTGCATTGTGTTGTTATCATTGCAAAGTTACGAAGAATGTTTGAAATATGCAAGCGTTTATTTCTTTGCGAAATATTTTTTAGCACTTCCAAAAGTCATCACCAAAATCCAATCGACCTTGCACATAACGTTGCCGTGGTTCTGTTGCCGTTTGGGGATTACTTACCGACAGTCCGACCAATCTCACCGGACGCATTGCCGAGAAATCCACCTTTTGCAACAGCTGCTTGGCAAGCTCAAGAATGTCGCTTTTCAACAACAACACTTTATTCGCGGTTACACAGCGATTTACCACCGTGAAATCAGCATATTTTACTTTTAGCGTTAGTGTTTTCCCTTTAAATCCAGTTTTGTCAAGTCGCCCCACGAGTTCCATGACAAGATGATAAAGCTCTATTAGCATTTGCGACCGCATCGTGATGTCCGTTTCCATTGTCTTTTCGCAACCAACAGACTTGCGCAAACTCGATGGCACGACAGGGCGGTCATCAATGCCACGCGCAAAGTTATAATACACCTCGCCAACCTTTCCGAACACGTCTCTCAAATGGCTGAGCGACACGGCTTTGAGGTCCGCGCCCGTGAAGATGCCCATCTTGTGCATCCTGTCGCAGGTCTTTGCCCCGACACCCCAAAACTTCTCCACTGGCAAATGGGCTATAAAGTCTGGGGCATCATCCACCGTGACTTCAAACTGACCGTCAGGCTTATTGTAGTCGCTCGCTATCTTGGCAAGAAACTTATTATAGGAAATGCCTGCCGAAGCTGTCAAGTGCAGCTCTTCACGAATGCGCCCTCTTATCTCCCTCGCGATGTCTGCTGGTGAACTGATGCTTTTCTTGTTTTCTGTCACGTCAAGGAAAGCCTCATCTATCGAAATAGGCTCTATCTTGTCGGTATATTCCTTGAATATGGCATGTACTTGCTCCGACACTTCCTTGTAGTGTTCGTGCCTGCCTTCTACCACTATGAGGTTTGGGCAATAGCGTTTCGCGGTATACACCGACATGGCTGAATGCACTCCAAAGCGCCTTGCCTCATAACTTGCCGTGGACAGCACGCCTCGAGGACCGTCATGTCCCACGGCAATGGGCTTGCCTCGCAGCTCCTCATGGTCGCGCTGTTCCACAGAGGCGAAAAAGGCATCCATGTCAACATGGATGACCTTTCTTTGCTCAGGCATTGTTTTCCGAGAAGACATCATCGGCCTCGCTCATCTCGTCGCTGTCAAACCATTTCGACAACTTGGCATGAGCTTTTTCCCTTACCGATTGTGGCACGTCGCCCCAAACTTTCTTCACCACATATAGCAGCACAGCGAGGTCGTCGCTCAATCCTGCTATGGGAATGGCATCCGGGATAATGTCAAGAGGGCTGATAAGATACCCCAATGCACCTATTATTATAGCCTTGTCTTTCAACGACACGTTATCACTCTGCAAGGTATAATAGAGAATCAACGAGACGTAAACGAATTTGGCTCCGGCACGCTTTGCGATGCGCGATATCTTGTCAATGAATTTCTCGGACGAGTAACCGTCCTTATATTTCATGAAGTCTGGCAACGAATTATTTTCCATACTGTTTGCTATTTTTAGGATGCGACATTCTTGTTGTTTCGGTAGGCTATCACCCTTGCGCAATAGTCGGCAAGGTCTGGATTGGCCTTTCTAAGTCTCTGCAGCCTCGACTTGACCATCAACACTGTCAGCCCCTTCAGGCAGAGCGCTATGGCCACCCCTATGGCCACGCCTATCACAAGCGTGTATTTTCCCCATGGAAGCATGCTCTCCGGAAAAGCACTCAAGATGATTATAGGAATTATGGCAACTATACCATACTTAGTGAGCTGCGCCTTTTGGCTTCCCTCACTGTCAAGGATGCGCTGATATTCAAAGAGATAATTATCCAAATCCTCACCGTTGGACTCCCCTCTTGTCGGGAAATCAGGCTCTGTCCCCCATCGCCTCATGGCGTTGGTGACGAGATGCTCATAATCATCAAGGATATTTGGTTGCAAATCTTTCATGGTTCGTCAAGCTTTTTAGCGTGGTTATACAAAAGAAAAGTAAGACAGTGCCCTGATAAGCCGGGTTCTGTATCCCCGCGAGCGGAGAGCTTTGTCATTTATCTAATCTGCAAGTCACCCTGCAGCTCAAGCATTCTACCCTCCATCGTTGCCTTCAAAGAGGCATCGGGCAGGCAACCCTATCATGACGATGGTATACGCGAACTTGCAGCCTCCAGACGGCACAGCCTCGACGGTCACCCGCCGGCTGGTGGTCTCTTGCACCACCTTCTCACCCTTGCCTGCACCGACTTTTCGAGCAATCCCCCGATAGTATCAAGCACTGGCGGTTATTTTCTTCTGCCTACACCTGTCGTCGCCGACAGCTTCCATTTTCAGAAGTGGAGCGCCTTACGCTGCCCGGACTTTCCTCTCGCGTCACTATCGTGACACCAGCGACAAGCCGGGGCACTGTCTTACAATATCTTTATAAATATGTGTATTGACATTAGCCAACAACATATCCGTTGCAAAATTAATAAAAACATTTATCAAACAAGGATATTATCACAGTATTTTACATGTTTTTGCTTTCCTCGCTATTTAAACTATTGTAAAATAATCTCCCTATCTATTGAAGAAGCGTTAAGTGTTAAAATCGAAGTGTTAAAATCGAATAAACATAACTGCCAGAATGACAACTTACCGTTTTTTGACCTTATATTTGCAAGCATGAAAAGCAAAAGCGAAATAGAATAACAATTAAATATTAAAGACATGAAAAAAATCACTTCTTATGTTGTAGGTGGCCTTTGCGTTATGTCGCTGACCTTCTCGGCTGGCGCCGTAATGAAGGTACAAGCCGCTACCAATGCCGTAGAGCAAGCAGGCCAGCCCGTTGACCTCACCTTCGCCTCGAAGAAGGCACTGGCTGCCGTAGTGAGTGTCAAGACAGTACAAAATTCCAAGACGAAAGTCGTGGAAATGGATAGCGACCCGTTTGGCGACTTCTTCTCAGACCCATTCGGCTTCTTCGGCAACCCGGGACAGGGCAATGGCGGAAAACAGAAACGCCAGGTGCGCACGCCTAAGCAGGAAGGTCTGGGTTCTGGTGTCATTATCAGTCCCGATGGATATATCGTCACCAACAACCACGTGGTAGCTGGCGCTGACGAATTGACAGTCACCCTTGAGGACAACCGTGAGTTCAACGCCAAGATTATCGGCACTGACCCGACAACCGACCTCGCCTTGATAAAGATTGAGGGCAAGAACCTGCCCACCCTTCCCATTGGTGATTCAGACAAGTTGAAAGTAGGCCAGTGGGTTATCGCCGTAGGCAATCCGTTCGGACTGAGCAACACCGTCACCGCCGGCATCGTTTCCGCCAAGGCACGCTCAATGGGTGCCAATGGCGTGGAGAGCTTCATCCAGACCGATGCCGCGATAAACCGTGGCAACTCTGGTGGCGCCTTGGTGACAGCCAATGGCGAGCTCGTGGGCATCAATGCCATGCTCTATTCCGAGACAGGCTCTTACTCAGGTTATGGCTTTGCCATCCCTACCGCCATCATGAACAAGGTCGTGAGCGACTTGAAGCAATATGGCACCGTGCAGCGCGCTTATCTTGGCATTCGTGGCACTGACCTTCACAACCAAATCGACAACCTCAAAGACCAGGGCAAGGACGTGCCCGATTACGGCACCAACACCGGCGTTTACGTCGCTTCCGTGGAGGATGACGGCGCCGGAGCGTCAGCTGGATTGAAAGAGGGCGACATCATCACAAAGATAGACGGCAAGAGCGTCGCAAAGATGCCTGAGCTGCAAGAGATTATCAACAACAAGAAGCCTGGCGACAAGACCACGATAACATGGTTGCGCAACAAGAAGGAAATGACCAAGACCGTCGTGCTCAAGAACAAGCAAGGCAACACCAAGATTATGAAGTCTGCCGACTTCGCAGTGCTTGGCGCCAATGTCATCCCTGTGGGCGAGAGCTTGAAGAAGCAGCTCGGCATCAACTACGGACTTCAGGTCAAGAACGTGAAGAAGGGTGCCTTCAAGGACGGCGGCATCGATGACGGCTTCATCATCCTCACCGCCAACGACAAGCCAATGAAGACAATCGCCGACTTGCAGGAAGCCGTAAAGGAAGCTTCGTTGAGCAAGAATCCTGTGCTCTTCATCACTGGTGTTTGGCCTTCTGGCAAGACAGATTACAAGGCTATCAAGGTCGGAGACTAATCACTTTGAGGTAGAAGCACAAGAAAATCACCTTTTTTAGGTATTTTTCCTAATATGAATCCTTTGCCACAGACATGGCAAAGGATTTTTTTTGTATCTTTGCGTTTGAATATAAATTATATTAATATTTAATGAAGTTATCAGAACTACATACCGGTCAAAGCGGCATTATCGTCAAGGTTACCGGTCACGGAGGTTTCCGCAAACGCATAGTCGAGATGGGGTTTATCACGGGGCAGAAAGTTGACGTCCTGCTCAACGCGCCACTGAAAGACCCCGTGAAATATAGGGTCATGGGCTACGAGGTCAGTCTGCGACATTCCGAGGCCAACATGATTGAGGTCGTGACAAATGATGAGGAAAGAAAGGAAAACGGCGAGAAGGCAGAAACGCCATGCTTGGACGACAACGATACCCTCTCCGATGAGGAACTGAAAAAGGCAGCTGAGGCTAAAAGCAAGGTCATAAACGTGGCACTTGTAGGCAACCCAAACTGCGGAAAGACATCATTCTTCAATTTTGCCTCTGGTTCGCACGAGCGCGTAGGCAACTATTCGGGCGTGACCGTGGACGCCAAGGAAGGACACGCCACATACAAAGGCTACACATTTAATATAGTTGACCTTCCTGGCACTTATTCACTTTCAGCCTACTCACCTGAGGAACTTTACGTGCGCAAGCAACTCGTGGAGAAAACGCCCGACGTGGTTATCAATGTCATCGACACCAGCAACCTTGAGCGCAACCTCTACCTCACCACACAGCTCATCGATATGCACCTCCGCGTGGTGGTGGCACTCAATATGTTCGACGAGACCGTGAAACGTGGCGACAACGTGGATCTCAACAAGCTCTCCGAGCTCTTCGGCCTGCCCATGGTGCCAACGGTGTTCAAGTCGGGCAAAGGTGTCAACGACCTTTACGACAAGGTGATAGCCATATACGAAGGCACGGAGGATGCCGACGCCCACTATCGCCACATACATATCAACCACGGCCACGAACTGGAATTTGGCATCAAGGAGATACAGGAGCACCTTAAGAAGGAGACCAACTTGCGCGAGCGTTTCTCCACGCGCTATCTTGCCATCAAACTGCTTGAACGCGACAAGGACGTGGAAAACTACATCAAGCAATTGCCCGATGCCGACGAGATTTTCCGCCATCGCGACAAGGCGGCAAGCCGCGTGATGGAAGAGATGAAGGTCGATTCCGAGACGGCCATCATGGATGCCAAATATGGCTTCATCCACGGCGCGTTGGAGGAAGCCAAATACAAGCCTGGCGATAAGGTGGACACTTACCAGGTGACGCACCTTCTCGACAGCATCTTGACCAACCGCTACGTGGGATTCCCCATCTTCATCCTCATCCTCGCCGTCATGTTCATGGCCACCTTCTGGCTCGGCTCCTATCCACAGGATTGGCTCGACACCCTCTTTGGATGGATTGGCGACGGCATTGGCAACCTGTTGCCCGATGGTCCCGTGAAGGCCATGCTCGTGGACGGCATCATTGGCGGCGTGGGCAGCGTGGCGTCTTTCCTGCCGCAAATCCTCATTCTCTATCTCTTCATATCGTTCATGGAAGACTCGGGCTACATGTCGCGAGCGGCCTTCATCATGGACAAGATCATGCACATGATGGGTCTGCATGGCAAGAGCTTCATACCGCTCATCATGGGCTTCGGATGCAACGTGCCAGCCGTGATGTCGACGCGCACCATCGAGAGCTACCGCTCACGCATTGTCACCATGCTCATCATACCGCTCATGAGTTGTGAGGCGCGCATACCTATATATATAATGATAATAGCGACGTTCTTCTCGCGCAGCTCGGCACCGTTTATCATGATGTCGCTCTATCTCATCGGAATGATACTCGCCGTCATCATCAGCCGCATATTCTCCAAGACGCTTTTCAAGGGCGAGGACACGCCTTTCGTCATGGAACTCCCGCCCTACCGCTTCCCTACCGCCAAGGCTCTTGGCCGCCACACTTGGGAGAAAGGCAAGATGTATCTCAAGAAGATGGGCGGCATCATCCTCGTGGCATCCATCATCGTGTGGGCGCTCAGCTATTTCCCGCACCCACAAGGCCTTGACGAGCACGAGCAGCAACAGCAGAGCTATCTCGCCACCATAGGCAAGACCGTGGAGCCAGTATTCCACCCGCAAGGGTTCACGTGGAAACTCGATGTCGGGCTCATGGCTGGCGTGGGCGCCAAGGAGATCGTGGCATCCACAATGGGCATTCTCTATTCTGACGAGAAAGACATCGACAACGACAATAGCAAATACGAGCACATAAGGAAGAGCATGAGCTACGACATAGCCAAAATGCACGATAAGCCCGTGAGCGAGATTAAGCCAACGGCAGACCTCACTGCCTATTGTTACCTGCTATTCGTCTTGCTCTACTTCCCTTGCATCGCCACCATAGCTGCCATAAAGGGCGAGACTGGTTCCTGGAAATGGGCACTCTTCACCGCTGGCTACACCACGTGCCTCGCATGGGTCGTATCGGCGCTCGTCTTCCAAGTTGGCTCCATTTTCATATAGGAAATGTTTGCCCACTGACAACTTTTGCAATATTCCACTATCCATAGTAAAAGCGCTCACCACGAGCGCTTTTATTGTTTACGGTCACTCTCGATACCAATCAAGAGTGACCGTTTTTGCGTCTATTTTCGTACCGCTCTCGTATCGCAAGGGGAAAAGTATCTTCGGAGAGCAAGCCATGATAAGATTTAACCTATATGCACAGCCATTATTTTTTAATTTTCCGTTCTGTTGATAGACACATTAAATGCTTTGCAGCGACGGTTTTTCTGGTCGCAGCGACTCAGCGAAAAGCGGCTGAACTTCTCATAAATGTCTAAGCCTCGCCCAAGGGTTATAGTCCACCCAGTATCTGTCTTGATGAAGCGGTCATGGTCTGCCTTGAAATCAAAGGTAAACTCGATGCCCATTGGCAGCAACTCGTCAGCCAAGTCATTGAAAGAGTCTATCACCTCTGCCACTTTTTCATCATCGTCATTTTGCGTGCTCAGATGAATCTTCAAGGTATCTTGTACGTTTGACACATCTTTCACCATTTGTATGAAGTCCACAAGATTGTCTATCTGATATGGTTGCCTTATGAATGGGTCGGTTATGTTTATCTCCTTCGCCGTGCGCAGGTAGTCGCCAAAGAGGTCTTTGTAGGTCACACCGCCTTGATTCTCACGGATGGAAATGGTCTTTGCCACGAGCTTCTGGATGCGAGGACGAGAGCCAAAGCTCTTCACCTGTTGATGTTCTTGCTCCTCGTCAGCATCGTCCTCCATTTCGTTCTTCGTTTTTGTCTGCTGATATTCAATATTTTCAAGCGTTTCCACTTTTACCGTCTCACCAGTCTTCAACCAAGTATATTGAAATTTAGCTGGCTCAGCACAGAATGTACTATCGATAATATAGAGCTGATCCTTCACTCGCTTACGTCCCTCTGCCGCAAAGTCTATCAATTCCTTAGCCTCCTCGTCGGTCATGTTGCCATCTGGATATATAAGCTTCATCATGCCTGAGAAAGTCTTGCGAATGGCGAGGTGGTCGCGCTCAGAGAGCGAACCATCAAACTTGGCATAGTCATTCAGCAACGCCGTGCGATCATCATTTCGAAGTTCGTGAAGCACTGCGGCAATATAGTCTGTGATAAGACCGTAGCCTTTGGAGAAACTGTCTTTCTTCAAAACCTTGATTTCCCATCCTGGGTTGTAGAGATGCATACGGTCGAGAAAAGCGCCTTTGATGAATGCCGTCGGAATGCTCTCGAAGAGATGTGAATTCTTCAACATATACGGAACGGTATGCTTCGTATTGCCCACGAACGACATGGAGGCACTTGCCTCATGAGT
>DAIOUH010000007.1:0-37459 GCA_036751585.1 Prevotella sp.
GATTGCCGAAAACCGCCAAGAATGCGATAATTCGAGCGAGAGATAATCTTTTTTGAAATAATGGATTCTCAGAGAGCCTTTTGTCACGTTTTTTGTTTAATTTTGCAAACAAGAGAAACAACATACAGAACATCAATAATGAAGAAGTTAGTTTTATTTTTGCTCCTGATAGCATCGGCTGTTATTGGTAGAGCGCAAGGCAAGCAGGATTTGCTGCCCGTGGGCACCGTGGCGCCCGACTTCACCATCACCAACAGCGACAACGGAAAGAAGGTTTTGAGCCTTTCCGACTTGCGCGCCAAGAAGACCGCTGCCGGCAAGGTGAAAGGCGGCGCCTGGACGGTGCTCGACTTTTGGGCGTCGTGGTGCCCAGACTGCCGAAAGGACATGCCGATAGTGAAGCAGATACAAGAGAAATACGGCAAGAGGATAAAGCTCATCGGCGTGTCGTTTGACACCGACAAGGAGAAGATGACAAAATATCTGGATGCCAACAATTACACATGGATGCAGTATTCAGAGTTCAAGAAATGGAAAGAGACAAGGATTTCCAAGGAATACCACATATCATGGATACCTACGTCATACCTGATAGACCCTGACGGCAAAGTGGCGTTCGCTACGATAAAGACCGAAGAGATGCTCCAGAAACTTGAAGAGCTGGATGCCACGGGCAAATTGAAATGAAAACCCTAAAACCTACAACATGAAGAAAGTAATCGTCAGCGTTTGCCTGCTGCTCGCGGCAACCGCCATCAACGCGCAGAAGACGAGCAAGGACGGCGGCATTTCCGCCGCCATGCTCCAGGAGATAGTGAAGGGACAGCCTTCGTCAACCGCAGACAAGGCTCTCGCCAACGCCATTGCGCAAAACAAGATAGATGACCTCGCGAAGAACTATCGCAACGCGTCGAACATGACAACGAAGTTCAACGTGGAGACTCCATCGCAGAGCATACACAACCAGAAGAGCTCAGGACGCTGCTGGATGTTCTCGGGCCTCAACGTGCTTCGCGCCAACTTCGCCGCGGCTCACGACCAGAAACAAGTGGTCGAGTTCTCGCAGGCATACCTCTTCTTCTATGACCAACTGGAGAAGGCCAACCTCATGCTGCAAGGCTCTATAGACAACGCCTCGAAACCCATCGACGACGAGCGCGTGCAGTTCTTCTTCAAGAACCCCATCAACGATGGTGGCACGTTCTGCGGAGTGGCTGACTTGGCTGAGAAATACGGCCTCGTGCCCATGCAGGTCATGCCCGAGACCTACAACTCCGACAACACGAGCCGCATGGCAAGGATAATCTCTTCCAAGCTGCGCGAGTATGGGCTTGAGCTCCGCGGCATGGTGGCGGCCAAGAAGAAAGACACCGCCATCAAGCAGCGCAAGACGGATATGCTCGGTACCATATACCACATTCTCACCCTGACCCTCGGCGAGCCCGTCAAGGAGTTCAGCTACACCTTCCGCGACAAGAACGGCAACGCCGTGGGCGAGACGAAGACCTACACCCCGAAGTCGTTTTACGACGCCACGGTGGGCAAGAAGCTCAACGGCACTTTCATCATGGTGATGAACGATCCTCGCCGACCCTACCACAAGACTTACGAGGTGGACTACGACCGCCACACCTACGACGGACACAACTGGAAATACCTCAACCTGCCCATGGACGAGATAGCGCAGCTCGCCATTGCCTCGCTCAAGGACGGGCACAAGATGTACTCAAGCTACGACGTGGGCAAGCAGCTCGACCGCACGCTGGGTTACAATGACCTCGACAACTACGACTATGGCACGCTCTTCGGCACCACGTTCCCGATGAACAAGGCTGAGCGCATATCCACCTTCGACAGCGGCTCAACGCACGCCATGACGCTCACGGCTGTGAACCTCGATGCCAACGGCAAGCCGACGGAATGGAAAGTGGAAAACTCGTGGGGCGCGTCTTACGGACAGGCTGGTTGCCTCATAATGTCGAACCGATGGTTCAACGAGTACATGTTCCGCCTCGTGGTGGACAAGAAATACGTGTCGGAAAAGCTCCTGAACGAGTTTGACCAAAAGCCGGTGATGGTGATGCCGGAAGACCCACTGTTCGCCGACGACCTGTAAACACCGACCAACAAGACCTGCCAATGATGCCGTGGACACTGCTGCTGTTCATCTTCACGTTTGTGGAGTACAACGTCGAGAACCTTTTCGACACGGTTCACGACGAGGGGAAGCTGGACACGGAGTTTCTGCCCTCTTCGCCTCACCATTGGACCCCACGGCGCTATTGGCAAAAACTCGACCACGTGGGGCAAGCGCTCGTGGCGTGTGGCGGTGACGCCGCCAATGCCACCGATGGGCACTTGCCCGACATGGCGGTGCTGACCGAGGTGGAAAACGACTCGGTGATGCGCGACCTCACCCGACGGTCACCGCTGCGCACGGCACGCTACGACTACGTGATGACTTCCAGCCCTGACAGGCGCGGCATCGACGTGGCGCTTATATATTCGCCATTCACCTTCCGCCTTATCAACAGCCACTCGGTGCGTATAGAACCTCTCAATGGCCAACGACCGACACGTGACATTCTCTACGTGTCGGGCATGGTGATGAGCGGCGACACCCTCCACGTGGTGGCGGTGCACGCTCCCAGCAGGGCTGGTGGCGAGGCGCAGACGAGACCCTATCGCCGGCGCGTGGCGGAAAGGGTGTGCATGATGGTAGACTCCATACGCAAGGCCTGCGATAATCCATTGATTATTATCGCCGGCGACTTCAACGACTATTCCTCCGACGAGTCGCTCAAGCTCATCGCAAGCCATGGCATGACAGAAGTGTCGCTTGGGGCAAAGGGAACCAACGGTGCCAAAGGCACCTACCGCTACAAAGGCGAATGGGGAAGCCTCGACCACATCTTCTGCAACGACACCATGGCAAAACTACTCACGGGCTGCCGTGTCAACGACGCGCCGTTCCTTTTGGAGGAAGACAAAAAATACGGTGGGGCGAAACCCCACCGTACATATCTCGGTCCACGCTATTTGGGCGGTTTCAGCGACCACCTGCCTCTCGTGGCAACATTCAAATTATAAGTTTTTGCGCTGCTTCACCAGCTTCATGAGCTTGTCGTCCATCCTCACCGTCGCGCCGCTCGTGCGATAATAAGAGCGCGATATGCCCTCTGGCAAGTGCTCATCCCTGAACGACACTATGCCATTCTGATATGGGTTGATGTGCACACGCAGTAAGTCGTCGCCCTCGTTGTTGCGCTCAATGACATAGGTGATGACGGTGGATGTCACGTCCAGGCCTTCCACGTTGTGGTTGTCACGGAAGGCCTTGTCGATAATGGTCTTCACATACAGGCGATAACTGTCCATCGTCGGACTGCCTATGTATCTGTGGCTGAAAAGATAGCCTATGTCGTTTCTCAAGCCGGAGGCACGGCCGTAATCGTTCACGCCAAGCAATATCTCGCCACCGGAGACGGTGTTGAGGAAGCCGCACACGGCCTTGAGAATGGCCCACTGCTGTTGCTGCGGGTCGGGCTGCATGCCGTTGTTTGGCGGGAACACGATGGAGGTCTTAAACTCGAGCGTGTCGCTCTCCTCGCCGTAGTCGGTATACTCGCGCGTGATGTTGCGGTATACATCAGCCACGCGCAGGTAGTCGGCAATGCCTTTCTTTATGCGGTTCAGCTCCGAGGGCTCCAGCTTGCCGCGCAAGACGTTCGACGCGGAGACCATCTCCTCAAGGTAAGCCGTGTTGATGTCGGCCTCCGCCGTGCGTGGTTTGCGCTCCACGTCCATGTCCTGGTATTTGGCGAGCTGGGCAACCACCGCTTCCTCCTTGCTCAGCACCGACAGCTCAGGCAGGTCGTCGTCGTGGCGCATGTTGAGCGTCGAGGCTGTCTCGTCGCCCAAGGCGAAATGCACCAGGCATTCCACATAGCGCATCTGCTGGCGCAAGAAAGCGCTACTCTTGTCATCTGAGACGATGGTCGCCAAGAAGCGGGCGGCAAAGAGGTAGAGATAGCGCAGCGTGGTGTCGCCAACGAGCTGGGAGCAACGGTTCAGCACGTTGACAAGCATGGGAATGGCCGTGGGCGACAATTGCCTCGTGGCTGCTTGCTGGTTTTCGCCAGGCTCCTCATAATAGTATTCAAGGAAATCTTCGATGAACTTGTTGCGCGCGTTCTCCACGAACTCATTGCGAGAGCCAACGAAGGTGGCCGACTCCTCGAAGATGTATCGTCCGTTGACAATCCAGTTGTCATTCTTGTCGGTTTTCGACTCAAACACTTGTATGCGCACAGGCTGGTCATTGTCAACGCAATATTTTTGGTTGTCGTTCAACTCGCCTATCACATTGACTTGCATTCCCGTGTCGGTGAGCCAGCGGTTGCCCAAGCCATTGCTGAACTCCGTCAGGTGGATGGCGTCGCACGAATAGGGGTGGATATTCTCTATACGATAACTGTTGAAATCCTTAAACACCTGAGTGTCGAGGATGAATGGAAAGAAGTTGTAACGCTCTATCTTCTGCCTCTTCACCAACAGCACGTCGTTGATTTGCAGCGCGCCAATAAAGTTCTCCTTGGATATGGTGAAAATGTTGTAGAACTTAAACAATGGCACTGGCGGTATAAACACGTTGCCACGCACCTTCTCATAATCTGGGTCAATGGTCTCGCACTCCACGTAGTCGAACTTCTTGTTCAGAACTCGGACTTTAAGCATGTCGCCATCCTCATACTCCTTCAGCTCCTTCTTTATGCTCGGCACCACATTGTCGAGCGAGCGGAGCATGTCGGTGCACGTGTCTATAAGCTCGGGAAACTCGGTCTTGTTGCTCTTGTCAAGCCTGTTCACGGCAACGCTCACGCCTACCGGCAACTCAAACTGAGCCACCGTGTTGCCCTTGTCGTAACTCTGCTTGTTCATGGGCAACAGCTTGACGCCGTCATCGTCCATTATGATCAGTCCCTTGCCCTCGTAAAACATCCCGCCGTCATCCTCCCGTTTGCTGAAAACGGTCTTCACGGTCTTCTGGAAGAACAAGGAAAGCGAGAATTGTGGAATCTTCTCTATGTCGTCCCAATTGAACCCATAAACCACCACTTGCGCGTTGGCGGCACAGTTGGCCACCACTTTCTTCAAATAGGAAAGCAGCACCAAGTCTGGATTCTTCTCCACGCTGAGCAGGATGTCGCACAAAGACATGAAGACGCGGTCATCGGTCATATTCTTCTTTTGGGCAGCGAGAAGGTAAGAGGCCATCAGCCCCACGTTCTTCTTCAACGTGTCCTCGTCCCATTGCAAGGCGGTATGCTGATAAACATTGTCGGCACTCACTGTCTGGCAAATATCATCAACAACTTCTTTCAAACAACGGAAAGTCTTGTTGAAATCACTATCGTCGGCCTCCATCCTCGTGTCGTATTGATAGCCTCGCAGGTATGGCAGCAAGGCCGCGTAATTCTCGATTACGTATTCCTTACGCACTTCCAGCCAAAAAGTGGGTTGTTGTCTCATATCTTATGAATAAAACGTCCAGTTTAGTTTATTGATTGCAAAGTTACTAAAATAGAGCCTCATTATTGATTTATCCCCTTCTTTTTTAGTATTTTTACAACACGTGGGCACAATCGACATTATCATTTGCTAAATCCATAAATAATTCGTAATTTTGCAATGTCCAACTCCTATTGGCGCAACTGTTGATGCAGAAGCCCCAAAGGGTGGGCGACATTTGATGGAAAGCGTTTACTAACGCTTTGTTCTTGACAACTCGAAACTTCGCAACTTTCCAGTCACTGTCAAAGAATAAGGCAACGGTAGATGCCTTGTGGATGTGTGTATACATCAAGCCCGAGGTGTACCCTATCGCATGATAGGGTATGCCATGGGTGTGGTATATCATATCGGCGTGGGCTTCTGCGTTGCTCGTTCTGGCAGTGATGGGCAATGCGAAGGCCTCGAGTTGTGGGACGGGTGACAGTACAGCGACCCACGCTTTTTCATCCACTGCCTTACGATCATCACAAACTTTCTATACGTCATCTTGGGCCCGGATGACACTTGTTATTGTAATATGCGCTCGCTGAAAAAGATCGCCCATGCCGTTTACGACCCAGTAATCGAGGAATTCCCACTGTTCATCATAACGTTCCTGCTTGCTATTTTGGATGTGCTAAGAGTTGTTCATGGTGGCATTGTCAATCATTATGACATTGTGGCATGGGGCTTGACCTTTTGCTATTTAGGTTTCCCAGCATTATTTTCATTTGCCTATGCACAATTAGCATATCATTTCAGATACAAAGTAGTCAGAATATCATGTTATACTTTTCCTGTCACCTTATTCACCGTCAACATATTCTGTAGCATAAACTTTGGGGAGCCTTTAACCCCACAATACATTATGGCCATTGGCGAAACCAATCCGCAGGAAGCATCAGAGTTTTTGTCAACCTTTCTTTTATGCGCCCATGGAATAATAGTTATTGCAATAGTCATGGCAATCATTGCCTCTTGCTGTCTCGCAGAGAAATACAAGGGTAAAATTGTCACGGTTGTAAAACGTCCTTTCGCAAGATTTGCCGTATGCATAATATCCACTATTCTGTTTGCTTTTGGATGCGCGAAAACACCTTCTTTATACCAAATGTACCATACAGAATCCATGAATCAGATTGAGGGTTGGGGAGATAAATATCTAATGGGAATGGCTATGAGCCAGGATCTTTATTCCAATTTTATGTACTCGACTTATATGCCAACGGTCGCAGGAGAGCAGATGAACAAATCAGTTGATATCAGTCTGTCAGATAATTCCTGTAAGACCGAACCAAACGATTCTTCAAACATTGTTTTGGTCATAGGTGAATCGTATATCAAAGCTCATAACCCATTGTATGGCTATTACCTAAACACTGCCCCGAACATTACAAAAGAATATAAAACGGGCAATCTGTTTGTATTTAACCATATAAACACGCCATACAACACGACCTCACCCACCTTGCGAAACTTTTTCTCATGCAACTGTCTTGGTTTTGGTGAAGATTGGGGCGACAAAGTTTTCATGCCGATATTATTCAGAAGAAGCGGCTATGACGTTTACTTTTGGGACAACCAAAACGTGAAGCAGGCCAACACATGGGACTTCACGCTAAACTCTTATCTTCACAATGATAAACTTGCATCGGCGGCCTATACAGCTGAGAACAAGCAGCCTTACCAATACGACGGAGACTTGATAAACGACCTCTTCAAGCAACGTTTCTCTTTGAACAAGAACAACCTTACTATCATTCACCTTTGGGGGCAACACGTGAAGGCGGAACTAAGATACCCTCACACTGCCAAGTTCAACCGTTTCACCGCCGACAGCGTGAAGGCAAAGCACCCGTGGCTGACCAAAGCCATGCGCAAGGAGATAGCGCAATACGACAACGCCACCTATTATAATGATATGTGCATGGGAAAGATACTCGACCATTACCGCAATGCCAATGCCGTGATAATATATCTCTCCGACCACGGGGAAGAAGTCTACGACTGGAGACCATCAATGGGAAGGAAGGTGGATGCCATGAGTAAGAACGTGGTGAAATACCAGTTCGACATCCCATTCATGGTGTGGTGTTCAGACAGGTACAAGGCGAAATACCCGGAACGAGTCAAGGCCATACGCGCGGCATTGAACAAGCCAATGCCATCCGACATCACCTGCAACATGCTTTTCCATTTGGCTGGCATGAAGACAAAATACTATAGGCCACAGCTCGACATCCTCAACAAGGCATACAAATGTCCAAAGAGAATCATAAACGACAAATGGGACATCACGAAGTTTGAATAAGCCAGAAGCCCACAACCCCCATTTTTAGGTATTGCGTAATCCGCTGTCTCAACGTAACTTTGCAACCAGAACAAAAGAGAATGTTGTAAACAGAAAAAAGACAAGATTATGAAATCAACAATCGTTATTTATGGCTCTTCCACTGGTTCCTGCCAGTCGATAGCCGAGACAATAGCCTCAAAGTTGGGCGTGGAGGCAATGGATGTGGCCAACCTTGACAACGATGTCATCGCAAGCCACGACAACCTCATCCTCGGCACGTCCACATGGGGCGCGGGCGAGATGCAGGACGACTGGTACGATGGCGTGAAGACCCTCAAGGCCGCTGGCTTGGCAGGCAAGACCGTAGCGCTATTCGGATGCGGCGACAGCGAGTCGTACTGCGACACCTTCTGTGGCGGCATGAAAGAGCTCTACGACGCGGCTGTGGAGGCAGGAGCCAACGTGCTGCCAGGAGTGTCAACCGATGGTTACACCTTTGATGACAGCGATGCCGTGGTGGACGGCAAGTTCGTGGGCCTCGCCCTCGACGAAGTGAACGAGGACGACAAGACCGAGGAGCGCATAGACGCTTGGCTCGAAGCCATCAAGCCGTCACTCTAAGCGTGTATCATTGTTAAGTTTAACCCTCTTTATCGCGGATAGTATGCAGCAGAATATAGCAATGCCAATCGACTTGAAGGTACTGATGAACCATATTTATGAGTATCAGAAAGGCGTGCGCCGAATGGTGCTCTTCACCTTCAACAAGAAGTATGAGGCCTTTGCCAAGACGAGACTGGAGCGTCAACACATAGAATACATCATCCAGCCCGTGGGCAACGACCGCCTGAACCTCTTCTTCGGCAAGCACGAATGTCTGGACGCTATCCGCATGATCGTCACAAAGCCCCTGTGCCAGCTTTCTCCCGAGGAGGACTTCATCCTCGGAGCGATGTTGGGATACGACATTTGCGCGCAGTGCGAACGATACTGCGAACGCAAAAAGAGGATTTGCTGACAAGCACAAGCGCCTTTCCACACCGGGAAGGCGCTTTTTTATTCATTGTGAATGATTCTTTTCACCAGGCAACGCTTTTCTTTCAACATAAAGTCGTAATTTTGTAGTGTGTACCTAATCACTGAAAATTATGTTTCGTAGAATCATTTTAGCAATGGCCCTCTTGGCAAGCCTTTCAATCTATGCCAAGGATAAAAACATCGGCAACTGGCAGATAGTGCCTTTGCCCAAGTACGTGAATGACATGGGCGGCAACGGAGCCCCATTCCAAATCACGGCAAAAACGACCATACGTTATGCCGCCGGCGACGAGAAGCAAAAGAAAGACGCCGAATTCCTGTCTGCCCATATCAAGGAGGTGACAGGCATCGAGGTGAAGACCACCACGAAGCTTTCGAAGTCGCAGATACGTCTCGTGCTGAACGCTGGCGATGACAAGTCGGAGGCTTACACCATATTGGCAAACAAGGGCGGGATAACCGTCTCCGCGTCATCACACGCCGGCATATTCCATGGCATACAGAGCATAACGAAAGCGCTGCCTATCACCAAGGGCGAGAACGTGAAGAGCGTCTTGTTGCCAGCCGTGGAGATGAAAGACGCGCCTCGCTTTGCCTATCGCGCTTTCATGATAGACGTGGGGCGACATTATTTCAGCGTGCCGTATCTCAAGAAGCTGATTGATGTCCTCGCGCTGCACAACATCAACTACTTCCATTGGCATCTCACGGAAGACCAAGGCTGGCGACTTGAGATAAAGAAGTATCCCATGCTCACAAAGATTGGCTCTGTGAGAAAGGAGACTATCGTGCAGGGAAGCAAAGACAAGTATGACGGCGTTCCCGTAACGGGCTACTATACGCAGGACGAAGCGCGAGAAATAGTGAAGTATGCGGCCGACAGGTATATCACCGTGATTCCCGAGATTGACATGCCCGGGCACATGCTTGCCGCGCTCGCCTCATATCCCGAGTTGGGCTGCACGGGTGGACCTTACAATGTGGCTTGCCGCTTCGGCGTGTTTGAGGACGTGCTTTGCGCTGGCAAGGCAAAGACGCTGCAGTTTGCCAAAGACGTCATAGACGAGGTGATGGACATATTCCCGTCGGAATATATCCACATTGGCGGCGATGAGTGCCCCAAGGCCCGCTGGAAGGAATGCGCCAACTGCCAGAAGAAAATTGCCGAGCTGGGCATCAAGGACCTTCCCGGGCATTCCAAGGAAGACCAATTGCAGACTTGGTTCATGGGAGAGATAGAAAAGGAGATAAGGAATCGCGGCCGCAAGATGATGGGCTGGGACGAGATATTGGAAGGCACTCCGGCAAAAGACATCACCGTGTGCGGTTGGACCAGCGTGAACGCAAGCGTTCGCTCCGCACGCGAAGGACATCCCACCATCGTGGCACCTATCACAAACTTCTATTTCAGCAACCCTTACATCAACAAGATTGAGGGCATTCCGAGCATTCAGCGTGTCTATGACCTTGACCCTTGCTCCGACAAGCTGACCGCGGAAGAGCAGCAAAACATCATTGGCGCTGAGGGATGCATCTGGACAGAATGGGTGAAAGACGCCAAGAAGATGGAATGGGAGTTGCTGCCAAGGCTGGCGGCCCTTGCGGAAGTGCAATGGACTGCCAAGGACAAGCGCAACTTGGAGGACTTCTATCCTCGCCTACTCCACATGCAAGACTTGTATCGCCTCTATGGCCTCAACTACAAGGCGGACATAGAAGAAGCGGTGAAACAGCACCTTAACAAGCAATAAAGGAAATAAGGAAAACAAAGAAAGGAGATAACGACCTATCCATGATAAAAGTCGTTATCTCCTTTTTTGTTTATCGTTATCCAATTAAATTGGCGCTTGCCTTACAGTGGATATTCATCGAAGGCATAGAGCACGGTGCTCAAATAGCGCTCGCCTGTGTCAGGCAATAGGGCGACAATCTTCTTACCCTTGTTTTCCGGTCGCTTGGCTATCTCGGAAGCGGCGAAGGCCGCCGCGCCAGACGAAATACCTACCAACAGTCCCTCAATCTGAGCCAACTCGCGGCCAGCCTTGATTGCGTCGTCGTTTTGCACGTCAAACACCTCGTCGATATACTCAGCCGAGTAAGTCTTTGGGATGAATCCTGCGCCGATGCCCTGAATCTTGTGAGGGCCGCTCTTGCCACCATTCAACACTGGTGACGTGGCAGGCTCCACGGCGATGACCTTCACGTTGGGGTTCTGCTCCTTGAGGTATTTGCCTATGCCGGATATAGTGCCTCCCGTGCCCACGCCAGCCACGAAGATGTCCACCTTTCCGTCAGTGTCTGCCCAGATTTCCGGGCCCGTTGACGCATAGTGCTTGGCTGGGTTGGCGGGGTTCTCAAACTGTTCCAGGATGACGGAGCCAGGGATGGAGTCGCGAAGCTGCTCGGCAGCCTTGATTGCCCCAGGCATGCCGTCCTTGCCGCTCGTGAGCTTGACCTGCGCGCCATAAGCCTTCACGAGGTTACGGCGCTCCACGCTCATGGTCTCAGGCATGGTGAGGATGAGATGATAGCCTTTCACGGCCGACACCAAGGCGAGACCCACGCCCGTGTTGCCACTGGTTGGCTCGATGATGGTAGCGCCAGGCTTAAGACGTCCTTTCTTCTCGGCATCCTCGATCATGGCGAGGGCTATACGGTCTTTCACGCTCCCACCAGGGTTGAAAAACTCCACCTTGGCGATTATTGGTTCATTGAGTCCCTTGAAAGCCGAATACTTGCCAAGTTCCACCAAGGGGGTCTTGCCGATGAGGTCGGTAATGTGCTTATATATCTTTGCCATAGCGTTTACATTCTTCGTTCTTAACTATTCACTCTTCATTCTTCACTCTTCCCTATTCACTCTTCACTCTCCGTCCTTCACTCTTCACTTCACGGCGTTGAATGCCTGGTCAAGGTCATCTATGAGGTCTTGGTAATATTCCGTGCCGATGGACAGGCGGATCGTGCCGTCGAAAATGCCTTGCTCAGAAGCCTCCTCGTCGGAAAGCTCAGAGTGGGTAGTGCTCTTCGGGTGCACGACAAGCGACTTAACGTCGGCCACGTTGGCCAAGTCGGAGAAGATCTTGAGATGGTCGATGAAGTCCCATGCCACCTGCTGACCGCCGTCTATCTCAAACGTGAAGATTGAGCCCGCGCCATTGGGGAAATAGCGCTCATAGAGGTCATGGTTGGGGTGATCCGGCAACGATGGGTGATTGATCTTCTTCACGAGAGGTTGCGTCTTGAGGTAGTCGATGACCTTCAACGTGTTGAACACGTGGCGCTCCACGCGCAGCGACAGTGTTTCGAGTCCTTGCAAGAGAATCCACGCGTTGAACGGGGAGATGCAGGCACCTTCGTCGCGAAGCAGCAGTGCGCGCACGCGGGTCACGAAAGGAGCGGGGAGCTTGCCGAAGACGAGACCGTGGTATGATGGGTCGGGCTTGGTGAAGCCTGGGAACTTGTCGTTCTGGAAATAGTCGAACTTGCCGCCGTCAACGATGACACCGCCAAGGCTTGAGCCGTGACCGCCGATAAACTTGGTGGCAGAATGCACCACGATGTCGGCTCCGTGCTCTATCGGGCGAATGAGGTAAGGAGTGCCAAAGGTGTTGTCGATGACCAATGGAATGCCATGACGGTGGGCAATCTCAGCGGAACGCTCAATGTCGGAGATGTTGGAGTTTGGGTTGCCCAGCGTCTCTATGTACACGAGCTTGGTGTTTGGCTTGATGGCAGCCTCAAGGGCGTCGTAATCATCGGGGTTGACAAACGTAGTGTCGATGCCATACTTTGAGAGCGTGTGCTTCAGCAGGTTGTAGGTGCCACCGTAGATGGTATCTGTAGCCACCACGTGGTCGCCGGCATAGGCCAGGTTGGTGATGGCATAGGTCACGGCAGCCGCGCCGGAAGCCACTGCCAAACCGCCGACACCGCCCTCAAGGGCTGCCACGCGATCCTCAAACACGCCCTGGGTGGTATTGGTCAGACGGCCGTAGATGTTTCCGGCATCCTTGAGATGGAAACGGTCGGAAGCGTGCTGGGCGTTGTGGAACACATATGAAGTGGTCTGGTAGATAGGTACCGCGCGAGCGTCGGTAGCCGGGTCTGCCTGTTCCTGTCCTACATGAAGTTGAAGTGTCTCGAAATGAAGTTTTTTCTCGTTACTCATAGTATATTGCTTTTATGTTTTATTTCATGTTGCAAAGTTACGGTGAAATTGCCATATGAAGAATCCCACATTAAAGGGATTTCGCATACCACAAATGTGGTATTCGCGCTATTCCGCCCATTTCACCACATTGCAAATAGCCATTGAGAACGGGAAAATGATGACAAAAAAAATGTTTTAGGGCGATTGCCCTAAAACATTTATCTGATTTTATCGAAATGACTTTCCATCACATCTTTTCTATTGCCTTCACGGCTGCGTCTTCGGCAGCTTTCTTTGCCGCGCTTTTGGCTGCTTTCCTCACGGCCTTTTTCGTGGCAGGGCTCTTGGCTACCTTTGCGGCGGCTTTAGCTGCGGAAGAGGCTTTCTTGTAATCCTTCTGTGCCTTTTCATAGCCGCTCTTGGCTTGCTGGTAGTCTTTCTGCACTGTCTCATAGTCTTTCTTAGCCTTTGCGGAAGCCTTCTTTGCCTTGGCTGCCGCCTTTGCCACCTTGGGCGCGTTCTTGGCGGCCTCCTTGGCTGCGGCGGCCTCAGCCTTCTTCTTCACGCTCGACGCGGCGGCCTGACCAGCGGCTTGGGCAGCGTCCTTGGCGATTGACTTCACGGTTTGAGCGCCAGCGCCCATGCACAGCACGGCAGCCAGCATTGTCATAATAATTTTCTTCATACGTTACTGTATTTATTAATCTAACTTTGGTGGCAAAGTTACAACAAATAATCATAATGTGTAAATATAATAATACACATTTAACCTTTTAGCTCACAAATTGTCTAAAGAGTAAACAATCCGGATGAATATGGCATGGCAGAAATAAACCCGACAGACACGACCATCATGGAAAAGATGAGAACCAATCCCAACGAAGGGATGAAGTTGCTCATGGACGAATACCAAGAGAAGCTCTATTGGCACGTGCGCAGGCTCGTCGTCTACGAGGACGATACCGAAGACTTGCTTCAAGAAATCTTTATCAAGATATACTTGAAGTTCCGCTCTTTCAAGGGCAACAGCTCGCTCTTCTCATGGGTATATCGCCTGGCGACCAATGAGGCGTTGTCGTTTCTGAGGAAAAAGAAAAGGAATGGCCTGCCGCTGGACCAGGCGAGACTGCAAGCCGCAGACTCGTTCTTCGAGTTTGGCGACAAGGAGGCCGTCGCCTTGCAGGAGTCCATCCACGCGCTGCCAGCAAAGCAACAAACGGTATTCAACCTGAGATATTACGACGATTTGAGTTTCAAGCAGATAGCCGAGATAACCAATACGTCGGTGAACGCGGCGAAGGCTAACTATTGCTTCGCCAAACAGAAAATCGTTGATAGGATGAAGCTGTTGGAGGTATAAGACACATTGAACATTAAAGACCAAAAGATATGACAAACGATAATGATATTTTGGAGAGAATAGGCAAAAGGACACCTTACGCCATGCCCACGAACCTGTTTGAGAGAATGCAGGACCAGGTGATGGACAGGATAAGCGAAATCGACAGGGAGAAGCCTGTCAAGAGACACCGAAGAGCCATAATCGTCAGGCTCTCCGTGGCGGCAGCGGCCATTGCCGCGTCGGTATGCCTCGTGCTGGTGTTGCGCCTCGGCAACGGAGACGAAGGCAACGGTATGTCGCAATCCGCCAACAGCGCCATGGTGGACAAGGCATACGACAACCTGAGCCAAGAAGAGCGTAACAACCTTATAGCCGACTACAAGAACGATATATACATGAGCTTACAATAACATTAAAATAAACAAGCATGATGAACAACGTGAAAAAACTGATAATGGTGTGCGTCTTGGTGATGTCCTCGATTTGTGTCGCCACGGCAAGGCAAGGCAACGATGAATGCGGAAGGAGGAATCGCCCCAACATGGAGCAGTTCACGAGAGCCCAGGCCAATCGCATAGCGCAACAATTGAATTTAGACGACGCGACCACCAAGAAGTTTGTGGAGACGTTTTGCAACTGCCGCAAGGAGATAGCAGCCACTCGCCTGCCCCGCCCCAACAAGAAGCCGGAGGACATGACCGAAGCTGAAGTGGCAAAGGGCATCAAGGCAAGATTCCAGCAAAGCCGCAAGATACTCAGCATACGCGAAAAATACTTTAAGGCATACTCAAAGTTCCTGTCTCCCAAGCAAATACAAAAAGTTTACGACTTGGAGAGGGACGACTTCCAGCATTTTCAGAAGAGAGGCTTCAAGAACAAGGCAAAGGACAATAAATAAGCGCGCGAAGATGCGGATTCTTGATTACATCAGCATATAATCACGAAAGGCAGACAGGAGAAATCGCTCCTGTCTGCCTTTTGCGTTTAATGCCTTATCTTCTCATGTTTCCAAAGGTCCTGTTGGAAGAATCGTTGCTTTTGCGCCATTGTTTGTCCTTGTTCTTGTCGTACGTGTTTTTCCTCTGCTGTTGCGGTCTCCCTGTTTCCACTGGGCGCTGGTTGGGTGGAGCCGGAAGGGTGACGGGCCTGTTGTCACGATTGCCGCCAAACGAAGGACGTGAGCCAGGATACTCGTTATAGATGTTGTGCACGTAATCGTTGTCGCGCCAACCTATTGGGCGATAGAAGTAGGATGCCTTCTTGTACTTCTTCCATTGCGATGAAGTAAGGATGCTCTTCAGCTGCTTGTTGCGTTGCCTCCAATTCAGGCCATTGAGGTCGTTATAGCCATTGATGCTATTGAGGTAAGAGAGGTTCAACTGGTATATCTTCTCTCTCAGCAAGCTGTTCAAGCCAAGTTCGTCCACCATCTTTTCCGTGAGGAAGCGAGCCTCAGCGTAAGCGTTGCCTATTCTCTGTGCCGACATTGATGTTATCATCAACATCACGGCCACGATTGTCATCATCATTCTTTTCATAACTCATCTGTTTTAAAGGGTTACTATTCTTCTTGTCTCAACAAAGAGATTGTTCGTCTCTTGTTTTCAATGGCAAAGTTACGACGTTTGCGGCTCACGGGAAAGGGAAAATCCATAAACCGCGAGCGGATTTCCCATAAAGCCATTAGGCGTTTCCCCCACCCTGCCTTTGAGCACATAATATACCGGGGTAGTCATCAACCCTGCCACGCGTACATGATTGTAAAGATAAACTACAAGAATTTAACACTTGCGAGCTATGCGTTTTAGAGAATCAAAACGCCATCGAGCAGCCATCGCACCACCGTTTTTGACCTTCCGCCTCGGCCTTACGGCACGATTGGCTCGCCTTTCAAGTGGTATCGCGCTGCCTTCCAAGTGGTATCGCGGCGCCTTCCAATTGGCAAGGCACTGCCTTCACGCCGTAGAGAAGACGCGATAACGCCGTAAGGACGGAGAATATCCACGCTTTTCCATGATCCGCCAACGGCATATCAGCACAAATAGCTAATTATCAGTCAATTACGCAAATCACGCAAGAAAGGCCTTGAATTGGGCGAGGAGCGATGCCTTTCAAAAAAATCGATTCTCAGCGAGCCTTATGTAGAGATTTTTCTATTGATGTTGTTTCTGTCACTATTAATTTGTACCTTTGTAACAATTACAGCTGTGAATTCTAAATCTTTTTATGACAGTGCGGATGATACGAACAGAAGCAACAGACGAACACCTCATTCTGTTTTTCTTCAAGATGGCTGCGTGTAGGATGGAAAGCGAATTGAACCAAAAGAGAGAGAACACCAAGAGGTTTGCTTCTTTCCTCTTTTAGCTTCAATCCATAGAGTCTGGTTACTGGATTTATATTTTGCAAAACAAAGGTAATCAAAAGGGCTGAATTCCAAGCGAGGAATCCAGCCCTGATTTTTCCCTTTCTAAAAAGCGATGCTGAGCTTTCGCAAGCGACAAGGAGCTCGCTTCTCTAATAAGTCATATACTCAAGCTCGTCAAAATTCTCAAATCCCAGTTCTTTTAATGCCTGTCGACTGCGTTTCCTGTCCCACTCTGTGTTGAACTGGGGGATGATTGGGAGACGGACGATAACACGGTCTCTGTGCTTGGCGTTAGTGGAGAGCCAAGCGAGATTGTCTACGACTTGTTGATTGCCCTTGCCAGTGTAGGCTCGGTAGATGGCAGGATTCATGTCCTTGATATCTATGATGAAAAAGTCGATGAAAGGGCTGACTTCCTCTAAATAATGGCGAGGCACGTTTAGGCTCGTCTCCATCGTGAAACGCCATCCTTCAGGGCATTGCTCGCAAAACTCCTTGATAAACGAGCTTCGCAATAGCGGTTCGCCACCACCAAAACAGATGCCGCCTCCTGTCGCCAAGAAGTAGAGGTTATCCATCTCCACATTCATCATCAGCAGCTCCGTATCCATCTCCTGCCATACGCCATCGACTTCGAGACATTGGGGATTGAGGCAATACTTGCAATGGAGAGGACAACCATGGAATGCCACGAGCGTGGTGACACCCTCGCCATCTATAGTGAGGCGGTGGCGGTCGATGCAAAGGATTGGAGCGGTCTTCATGTTAATCAATTCTGAAACTGATGGGAACATTGTATTTCACTCTCGTCGGCTCGCCTTGAAATTCTCCAGGCTCCCACTTCGGCATATTTTTTATCACTCTAACGGCTTCCTTATCAAGTTCTGGCGCAACGCTGCGCATTACCTCTATATCTATCAAGCTCCCGTCCTCGGTGACCGTGAAACTTACGATGACCCTTCCAGTCACCGAGTCTTTGAGGCATTTTTCCGGATAGTGGATGTTGTCCTTTAGGTATTGAGTCATAGCTTCGAAGCCTCCTGGGAAGAAACTAACTTTTCTTGATTTGAATTTATCAATGCGAAGAAAGAAATAGAACGGATGATAATAGGATAAAAATGATGATGTTTGGTAAAACTTACAATTACATTTTGCAGTAATTGTAATTAAAGTACTGCGGGAGCCCACGCCACGTATAAACACAAAAAAAGCGCACAACTGAAGCTTGTTACGGTTTCGGTTGTGCGCCTTTCGTTTATTTATACCTTGTCTGGACTTAGCTTCCTTATCAAGGATTTCTTGTCTGGTGACAATTACTTCACCTCCTCGAAGTCGGCGTCCTGGATGTTGTCATCCTGCTTTGCGCCGCCATTGTTGGCCTGCTGACCAGCACCGGCGTTGGCACCGCCTTGGAAGCCCTGGGCACCAGCCTGAGGACCTGCCTGACCGTACATCTGGGCGGAAGCAGCCTGGACAGCAGTGTTCAACGCTGCAGTGGCTGTGTCGATGGCGTTCACGTCGCCTGCCTTGTGGGCGTCCTTGAGCTGCTGGAGAGCCTGCTCGATGGCTGGCTTCTTGTCGGCAGGAATCTTGTCGCCATTGTCCTTCAAGAAGTTCTCGGTGGTGAAGATCATGGAGTCGGCCTGGTTGAGCTTGTCCACTTTCTCGCGCTCTTTCTTATCAGCCTCCTCGTTGGCCTTGGCCTCAGCCTTCATGCGCTCGATGTCTTCCTTAGACAGAGAGCTGCTTGCCTCGATGCGGATGCTCTGCTCCTTGCCCGTGGCCTTATCCTTGGCCGACACGTTCAAGATGCCGTTGGCATCAATATCGAATGTCACCTCAATCTGAGGAACGCCACGGCGAGCCGGAGCGATGCCCTCAAGGTTGAATTGGCCTATGCTCTTGTTCTGCGCTGCCATAGGACGCTCACCCTGCAGCACGTGAATCGTCACGGCTGTCTGGTTGTCCACGGCTGTGGAGAACACCTCACTCTTCTTGGCAGGAATCGTGGTGTTGGCATCGATGAGCTTTGTCATCACGCCACCCATGGTCTCGATACCAAGTGTCAAAGGTGTGACATCGAGCAATACGATGTCGCCCGCGCCCTTCTCGTTGTTGAGGATGGCACCCTGGATGGCAGCGCCCACGGCCACTACCTCATCGGGGTTGACACCCTTTGAAGGCTCCTTGCCGAAATAGTTCTTAACCAATGCCTGCACAGCAGGTATACGGCTTGAACCGCCCACGAGGATTACCTCGTCGATGTCGGACGTAGAGAGCTTAGCGTCGCGGATGGCGTTTTGGCATGGGATCAAGCACTTCTGGATGAGGTCGTGGCAGAGCTGCTCAAACTGTGCACGTGTCAAGGTCTTAACCAAGTGCTTTGGCACACCGCCCTCAGCGGATATGTAAGGCAAGTTGATCTCGGTTGACGTTGTTGAAGAGAGCTCTATCTTTGCCTTCTCGGCAGCTTCCTTCAAGCGCTGCATTGCCATTGGGTCCTTGCGGAGGTCAATGCCCTCGTCGGCCTTGAAGCCGTCTGCCAACCAGTCGATAATCTTCTGGTCGAAGTCATCACCGCCCAGGTGCGTATCACCATTCGTGGCAAGCACCTCAAACACGCCGCCACCGAACTCCAGGATGGAAATATCGAATGTGCCACCACCGAGGTCGAACACGGCAATCTTCATGTCCTTGTTGGCCTTGTCAACGCCATAAGCCAGGGCTGCTGCCGTAGGCTCGTTGACGATACGGCGCACGTTCAAGCCGGCAATGGCACCAGCCTCTTTCGTGGCCTGACGCTGAGAGTCGGAGAAGTAAGCAGGCACGGTGATTACAGCGTCGCTCACCTCCTGGCCGAGGTAATCCTCAGCGGTCTTCTTCATCTTCTGAAGAATCATTGCAGAGATTTCCTGTGGAGTGTAAGGATGCGCGGCACCATCGATCTGCACCTTTGGATAGCCATTGTCGTTGATCACGGTGTAAGGCACACGCTCTGCCTCCATCTTGCTCTGCTCATAGGTCTCGCCCATGAAACGCTTTATCGAATAAACCGTATTCTTAGGGTTGGTGATGGCCTGACGCTTTGCCGGGTCACCGACCTTGCGCTCACCGTCTTTCATGAAGCCAATCACGGACGGCGTGGTGCGCTTGCCCTCTGAGTTAGCAATCACTACTGGCTCGTTGCCTTCAAACACGGCCACGCAGCTGTTGGTAGTACCTAAGTCGATTCCAATAATTTTTCCCATAATAGTATGTATTTTTATTTATTATTCGTGTTAATGTTGCTTGGACTTAATGTCCGCCGAATAATAAACAAACGATATGCCAACAGCGGCCCGATTCATCGCGACTGACAGAATGACACAAACGACACGCTATTTATTGCCTTATCACCACGACACTATATGCTGGTAGTGTGACTTTCTGACCTTTTACGCTTGTCTTGACGGTTGTCACGGCCTTGTCGCCTGGCTTTCCGGCAAAGCCCTCCGCCACGGTCCCGTCGGCGAAGCTCACGCCCACGATGTTCAACGTGAGGCGCGACGGCTGCGCGTTGACCAGCTTCACTATCACCTTTCCATCAGCATCGCTCACCACGCTGCTGCCCACGCGATAGCCTATCGCCGACGGCAGGCTGAGCGTCGAGGCGACATATTTGTCGCCGCCGTTGTTTCCCCACAGCTTTTGCGTGTAATAGCTCGGCGTGAGGTCCGACGCGAGGCTTGACGCGGCATCACCGCTACCCACGGCATGACTTTCCATCTCAACCACGTCGCCGTTGCGCTCAATCGAACAAAGGTACAGCGCCTCCACGAGGGCGTTCTCCACCGCGTCACCTTGCGAGCCCCACTCGGCAAGGCAAACGCTTGGCGCATGGCGGTCGTAGTTGTCGTAATAGTCTTGATTGTGCATATACCACCCCGGCGAGGCGTGGTTGTACTCTCCCACAAGGTTCACGATGCTCTTGTTGTCCTTGGCGAACTTCCACCCCTCCGTATAGTCTGCCGAAGGGTTGTGCGTCGGGCCAGCCGTGCCGATGATCTTTATCGTTGGGTATTTCGCCTTCACCGCCTCAGCCACAGCCTTGAAACGAGTCTCAAATGCCGTATTGACATGGTCTTCGTTGCCAAGGCTGACATATTTCAAGTTGAATGGCGCGGCATGGCCAGCCTCGGCGCGTTTCTTGGCCCATGCCGACGTGGCAGGATCGGCAGTGGCCCACTCTATCATGTCGAGCGCGTCTTGGCAAGTGGCGTCGCTCGGGAGCACGGGGACGGGCTCGGCTCCAATGTCCTCACACAACTGGAAATAATCGTACATGTCCAAGCCACGCGCGCCTTTCGAGAAGCGCACGAACTTGGGTTTCAGCGCGGCGATGGCCTGTGCGGCATCCTCGCGAAGTCCATGTCCCTTGAAAGTGGAATGAGGGAGCATGCTAACCATGTCCACGTCCACCGCCCCATCCTTCTGCGGAGTCAGCGCGAGCCGCACTTGGCCAGCCTTCACTTTCTTGTCCACTATCAATGGGAACTCTTGGCGTTGCCAACCGTCGCCCACCAGTTTCAGCCGCGTCTTGGCATATTCCTCGCCATTGTCGCCTATAAGCGACACCTGCACCTGATTTTTGCCGCCATTGGGCACACGAAGGTATATGGAGCAATCAAACTGTTGCAATGGGGTGGCGGTCATCCCACGCCACCCCTTATTATATAATGTGTCGGTCTTTGTCAGCACGGCATAATGCTGATTGGTCGCGGAGAGGGGGGTGTCAGTGCCAATGGTTATGGCATGGTTGGATGTCCACGCGGTCCGCGGCTCCATGCCCTTCCCGTCTTTCGGGGAATATTCGAAGTCACCATTTCTCACCATCTCCGCGCGCAAGCCGTCGTCATCACTATTGGCAGCGCCAGTGAACGAGACACCCACGAGCTTGCCGGATATGCGCTTCGTCTTAGTCGGGTCAATTGTCAACGTGACATCCACGTCAGGCGCGAGGCTGGCAAAACGCTTCTGGTCGTCTGCCATGCGCTCCGCGAAGAGGGCCTTGTCGTGGTCCACCGCCGCAAGATAGTTTATGATATAGTCGAGATGTATCTTCGGCACTTGAAACATGTTGCCGGCATACTCCTTCCCCGCCACCGTCGCGGTGTCCATTATCCACGCGTCATCGCTTATGGAACTTGGCTCCTTTGCCTCGTCGAAATGGCGGAAGTCCTTGTCGGCCTTGACATATCGCCTCACGCCGCCCCGCGTCTTAAAGTATATGTCGAACGTGCCATCGTCCATCTGGAACATCACGGGTGCCAACACACCCTTGTCGGCCATTCGCGGGAAATCTTGCGGCCGCCACGTCACGAGATCCTCACTGTAAGCCGCGGCAAGGCACTGGGCGCTGCCATCGACGGAGAAGAGCAGTCGCCACGATCCGTCAGCGGCATGGCATACATAAGGTGTCAGCATGCTCCCTCCCCCATCGGCTGAAGCGTAGTCCGACTCGCATAGCCGCCCGGCATCCGCCCACTGCTCTTGGTCGGTAAGGTAAGCCACGTGAAGTCCGGCACGGTTGCCAGGACTGTAAAGGAATATTTGGCAAGTGGTATCCTTGCCCACAATCTCATAAGAAGGCTTGGACTGCGCGCCGGCCTCAAGGGCAAAAAGGGCGAGCGCCAATGACATAAGGTTCTTCATGGGTCTTCAATTTAAGGTGACGCCACAATCGCGTCACTTATCGCAAAATTAACAAAAAACGCACAAACATGGGCAAGATTTTACTTTTTCTTTGCCCGAATGGATTTTTTTTCCTAACTTTGCAATGTTCAATGCGCTTGTGGCGAAATTGGTAGACGCGCCAGACTTAGGATCTGGTGGTTCAAAGCCGTGTAGGTTCGAGTCCTATCAGGCGCACAAAGGAAAATCCTAACTGCTTGACTTTTTAGCGGTTAGGATTTTTTGGTTTCAAAACTATACTATCATGATGAAAAACAATGTCAAGGGTCTTATAGCATTAGCGGTGATATGCATCGCCAGCTATGGTTGGGCAACGCGCGGCAACCACGCCGAGACCGCCGCGAGCCAAGGCACGGCTTACGAGGCACCGAGGTGGACCAAGGCCAAGCCGCAGGAGCAGATGCTGCACCGCTACGCCTACGTCACATCGTACAACAAGGGCACGCGCACGCCCAACTGGGTGGGATGGGCGCTGACGGCAAACCACACCGACGGCGAATACGCCAGGGGCGGACACAAGTTCATGGAGGACCTCGACGTGCCAGAGCCGAGGGCCACTTACGCTGACATCAGGGAGAGCGAGTGCGGCTACCAGAGAGGACACATGTGCCCCGCGGGCGACAACAAGTGGTCGTACAGGGCGCAGAAGGAGGCGTTTCTGATGACTAACATCTGCCCGCAAAACGGCAACTTGAACCAGCGCGACTGGAAATACCTTGAGGAGGCTTGCCGAGACTGGGCACGGCAGTATGGCAAGATATACATCGTGGCTGGGCCGATATTCCGCGGCAAGAAGCACAACACCGTGGGCGAGCATCGCGTGGCGGTGCCCGACGCCTTCTTCAAGGTCGTGATGCGAACCAAGAGCCCGTCGCACGACGCGCAGGCCATCGGCTTCATCTACGAGAACCGGTCGGGACACCACGACATGAGCCACTATGTGCGGTCGGTCGACGACGTGGAGAGGGCCACTGGCCTCGACTTTTTCTATCAACTCGACGACAAGGTGGAGAACAGGATTGAGAGCCGCTCCGACCTCGGAAAATGGTAGCGAAACACCCCCTTCGGCCTTACGCTTGAATCGCGTCGGCTTTACGCTTGAATCGCGACGCCTCTACGCTTGAATCGCGACGGCCTTACGCTTGAATCGCGACGCGATTACGGCGTAAAGCCGAAACGATGGATTTGAGAGGGCGTTTCCGGCGTGTTTTCACCGTGATTTCGGCGCGTTTCCACGCCTCCGCGCACATTTTTTGAAAAAAAGTCGCCTAAAATTTGGCGTGTTCGCAAAACCTTCGTACCTTTGCACCCGCAAACAAGAAACAAGGGCGTTTAGCTCAGTTGGTTTAGAGCATCTGCCTTACAAGCAGAGGGTCGGCGGTTCGAATCCGTCAACGCCCACAGGGGTGGTTCCCGCGGTGAATTTGGTTCATTCCAATCACTGCGGGATATTTTTTTGTTGCCATATCTTAAAAAATCATTCCTTTTGTGGTTGTTTCACAAGGATTTTGTAATTTTGCAACCACATGCATTGCATATCGCATTCATAGTCAGCATAGAAAACACAGTCAGGTAATACGTATTATAATAAATAGTCAAATGAATCTTGATGTATTGACGGCAATCTCGCCTATTGACGGTCGCTACAGAGGCAAGACAGAAGCACTTGCCGATTATTATTCGGAGTACGCGCTCATTCGTTATCGCATCCGTGTGGAGATAGAGTATTTCATCACTCTTTGCGAACTTCCGCTTCCGCAGCTGAAGTCGTTCGACCACAGCCTCTTCCCACGCCTTCGCGACTTGTATCTCAATTTCAACGAGACAGGCGCCCAACGCGTGAAGGACATCGAGAAGGTCACCAACCACGATGTCAAGGCGGTAGAATATTATATCAAGGAGCAGTTTGACGCCATTGGCGGCCTTGACAGCTACAAGGAGTTTATCCATTTCGGCCTCACCTCGCAGGACATCAACAACACGTCGGTGCCATTGGCATTGAAGGAGTCGCTCCACAACGTGTTCTATCCGCAGGTGGAGGAGCTCATAGCCCAGCTCCAGACCTACGCCGACGAGTGGAAAGACGTGCCCATGCTCGCCAAGACCCACGGCCAGCCCGCGTCGCCGACACGTCTGGGCAAGGAGATAATGGTGTATGTGTACAGGCTCACCGAGCAGCTCAACACCCTCAAGGCATCGAAGATAACGGCGAAGTTTGGCGGCGCCACGGGCAACTTCAACGCCCACCACGTGGCATACCCCGACTACGACTGGCGCGCCTTCGGCAACAAGTTCGTGAGCGAGAAGCTCGGCTTGGAGCGTGAGCAGTATACCACCCAGATTTCCAACTACGACTACCTCGCAGCCATCTTCGACGGCATACGCCGCATAAACACGATCATCATCGACCTCGACCGCGACTTCTGGATGTACATCTCGATGGACTATTTCAAGCAGAAGATCAAGGCCGGCGAGGTGGGCTCCTCAGCCATGCCCCACAAGGTCAACCCCATAGACTACGAGAACAGCGAGGGCAACCTCGGCATGGCAAACGCCGTGCTCACATTTCTCTCCACCAAGCTGCCAATAAGCCGCTTGCAGAGAGACCTGACCGACTCCACGGTACTCCGCAACATCGGCGTGCCTCTCGGCCACTCCATCATCGCCATACAGTCCACCCTCAAGGGCTTGCGCAAGCTCATCCTCCACGAGGAGAAGATAAGCGCCGACCTCGACAACACGTGGGCAGTGGTGGCAGAGGCCATACAGACCATACTCCGTCGCGAGGGATACCCTCATCCTTACGAGGCGCTGAAGCAACTCACGCGCACCAACAAGACGATGACGGAAGACACGATTCACGATTTCATCAATAGTTTAAATGTCAAGCCGGAGGTCAAGCAAGAGCTCCTTGCCATCACTCCGCATAATTACACAGGTATTTAGTTTTATAAAAGTATCAATGTCTGTGGAGACCTATAGTGATATAGTTTTCACGGATTTAGCAAGTTACTACTATGTCAGAAGAACAGGAAAAGACGCAGGCGGCACAAGAGCCGCAAAAAGATGCCCGTGAGGGGTATTCACACGTAAGCGGACATCAGAATCAGAGAGATTTCAACCCAGGGACCGGACGCACGCAGCGCCCACGCATACACACCACGGCTTCGCGCCCACAGTATGGCGCCAACCGCGTGCAGGCAGGCAAGCCGGCTGAGGGCGGTTTCCGTCCGGAAGGCTTTGGCGCTGCCTTGGACGGTGACTCCAATCGCCAGCAGGGTGGCTATCAGCCACGCCAGGGCGGTTATCAGCCACGTCAAGGCGGATATGGCAATCGTCAGGGTGGCTATCAGCGCCAGGGCGGATACGGCAACCGTCAGGGTGGTTACCAGCCACGTCCTCGCTACAACGCCGAGGGTGGTTATCAGCCACGTCAGCAAGGCGACTACCAGCCACGTCCTCGCTACAACGCCGAGGGTGGCTACCAGCCACGTCAGCAGGGCGACTACCAGCAACGTTCCGGCTACAATGCCGAAGGCGGCTACCAGCCACGCCGTCAGGGTGGTTACAACAACCGCCAAGGCGGATACAACAACAACCGCCAAGGCGGATACGGCAACAACCGTCGCCAAGGCGGATATGGCAACAACCGTCAGGGTGGCTACGGCAACAACGGCTATCGTGGCGGATACAACAACGGCCCACGCCCAGGCTTTGACCCTAACGCCAAATACAGCATGAAGAAGCGTATCGAATACAAGGAGGAGCACGTCGACCCGGACGAGCCCATACGCTTGAACAAGTATCTCGCCAACGCCGGCGTGTGCTCACGCCGTGAGGCTGATGAGTTCATCGCCTCGGGTGTGGTGAAGGTGAACGGCGAGGTCGTCACCGAGCTCGGCACCAAGGTGAAGCGCTCCGACGAGGTACTGTTCCGCGACAACCCCGTTTCGATAGAGAAGAAGGTCTACATCCTGCTCAACAAGCCAAAGGACTATGTCACCACGTCCGACGATCCACAGCAGCGCAAGACCGTGATGGATCTCGTGAAGGACGCTTGCCCTGAGCGCATCTACCCAGTAGGCCGCCTCGACCGCAACACCACGGGCGTGCTCCTGCTCACCAACGACGGCGAGCTGGCTTCGAAGCTGACGCACCCCAAGTTCCTCAAGAAGAAGGTGTACCACGTCTTCCTCGACAAGAACGTCTCAACTGAGGACCTGCAAAAGATAGCCGACGGCATAGAGCTTGAGGATGGCGAGGTGCACGCCGACGCCATAGAGTATGCCGACGAGCGCGACCACTCGCAGGTGGGCATCGAGATACACAGCGGCCGCAACCGCATCGTGCGCCGCATATTCGAGTCGTTAGGCTATCGTGTCGTCAAGCTTGACCGCGTGCAGTTTGCCGGCCTCACGAAGAAGAACCTTCGCCGTGGCGACTGGCGCTTCCTCACAGAGAGGGAAGTGGAAACGCTGCGCAGCGGAATGTTTGAATAAGGTCGTGCCAGGCCAATGGGCCTGGTATGGACGACATATATTAAAACACAAGATTTAACCATTAAAATAAAATACCTCTCCTGGCGACGAGGTGGCTCGATGCTACTTGGGGAGGGCTTTTAATAATATGAGAACAAAAGTCATAGATGCTCTCAAGAGCACCGATTATAACAAGGAAATCACTGTCAAGGGTTGGGTGCGCTCGCACAGGAGCAGCAAGGCGGTAGACTTCATCGCCTTGAACGACGGTTCTACCATAAAGAACATCCAGGTGGTCGTGGCTCCCGAGAAGTTCGACGCCGAGATGCTGAAGAGCATCACCACCGGAGCGTGCATCCGCGCCACCGGCATCCTCGTGGAGAGCCAAGGCAAGGGCCAGACGGTGGAGATACAGGCTTCGGAGATTGAAATCTATGGTCTCTGCCCATCCGACTACCCCATGCAGAAGAAGGGCCAGTCGTTTGAGTATATGCGTCAGTACGCTCACATGCGCCTGCGCACCAACACGTTTGGCGCCGTGTTCCGCATTCGCCACAACATGGCAATAGCCATCCACAAGTATTTCCACGAGCACGGATTCTATTATTTCAACACCCCGCTGATTACCGCCAGCGACTGCGAGGGCGCGGGCGAGATGTTCCAGGTGACCACTCTCGACCTCGACCGCGTGGCAAAGAGCGGCAAGGTGGAATACGACAAGGATTTCTTCGGCAAGAAGTGCAACCTCACCGTCTCCGGACAGCTTGAGGGCGAGCTTGGCGCCACAGCCCTTGGAGCCATCTATACCTTCGGCCCGACCTTCCGCGCCGAGAACAGCAACACGCCTCGACACCTCGCCGAGTTCTGGATGATAGAGCCGGAGGTGGCGTTCATGGACAAGACCGAGCTGATGGATCTTGAGGAAGACTTCATCAAGTATTGCGTGCGCTGGGCCCTCGACAACTGCCGCGACGACCTGGAGTTCCTCAACAAGATGATAGACAAGACCTTGATACAGACCTTGGAGAACGTGGTCAAGGAAGATTTCGTGCGCCTGCCTTACACCGAGGGCATCAACATCCTCCAGCAGGCGGTGAAGGACGGTCACAAGTTTGAGTTCCCAATCACTGGTTGGGGCATGGACCTCGCCTCCGAGCACGAGCGCTATCTCGTGGAGGAGCACTTCAAGCGTCCTGTCATCATGACCGACTACCCGACCGAGATAAAGGCGTTCTACATGAAGAAGAACCCCGACGGCAAGACCATGCAGGGCACCGACGTGCTCTTCCCGCGCATTGGCGAGATCATCGGCGGCTCTGTGCGTGAGGAGAACTATAAGAAACTTCTTGACGAAATAGAGCGCCGTGGCATGAAGGAAGACACCTACAGCTGGTACCTCGACACCCGCAAGTACGGCTCATGCCCACACGCCGGCTTTGGCCTTGGATTCGAGAGACTTATCCTCTTCGTGACGGGCATGCAAAACATCCGCGACGTCATACCTTTCCCACGCACGCCGAAAAACGCCGAATTTTAAGATTTTAGAAAAAAATCCATAAAAAAACGGTCAGCTATTAAATTATTTGCTAACTTTGCAAACGGTTTAGTGTGGCTTATATAATTTGAGAGAAATAAACAAGAGAATATTAACTAAATTAATCGCTTTATGAAGTGCATTAAGACTTTATTGGTTGCAGCGTTGGTCCTTGGCGGATCTTCAGCTGCCATGGCTCAAGCCACTTATACAGATAAGGCTGGCAATGAGTACACATTCAAGAAGCACGCATTCCTGGATTTGCAGGGTGGTGCTCAGTACACGCTCGGTGAGGCAAAGTTTGGTGACCTCATCTCGCCCAACGTGCAGCTTGGCATTGGCTATCAGTTCAATCCTTGGTTCGGCGCCCGCGTTGCGGTAAACGCTTGGCAGAGCAAGGGTGGATACAATGGCGTGACAGAGACCGGCACGACCGCTCCAGCAAACGTCACTTATAAGTGGAAGTATGTCGCTCCTGGCATCGACTTCATCTTCAACCTCAGCAACGCTTTCTGCGGTTGGAACCCTAACCGCGTGTTCAACCTCAGCGCATTCATCGGCGGTGGCGCTAACATCGCTTTCGACAACGACGAGGCTAACGCACTGGCTAAGGACTACAACATGCGCTACATCTGGGAAGGCACAAAGGTGCGTCCTGTAGGTCGTGGTGGCGTAGAGCTGAACTTCCGTGTCAGCAAGGCCGTCAGCATCATGCTTGAGGGCAACGCCAACATCCTGACAGATAAGTACAACTCAAAGAAGGCTGGCAACCCCGACTGGTATTTCAATGCCCTCGCAGGTCTGCGCATCAACCTCGGCAAGAGCTACACAAAGAAGACTCCAGAGCCAGCTCCAGCACCAGAGCCACAGAAGGAAGAGTATGTTGAGCCTACACCAGCTCCAGCACCAGCTCAGAAGATCGAGCCTATCCGTCGTGACGTGTTCTTCACAATCAACAAGACTGCCGTTACCGCCAAGGAGCAGCCAAAGGTTGACGACATCGTGGCTTACATGAACGAGCATCCAGAGGCTAAGGTGACTGTAACAGGTTACGCTGACGCCGGCACTGGCAACAACAGAATCAACGATCGCCTTGCAGCACAGCGTGCCGCAACAGTGGTGAAGGCCCTCAAGGACAAGGGCATCGACGCAAGCCGCATCACCTCTGACAGCAAGGGCGCACGCGTACAGCCGTTCTCTGAGAACGACAAGAACCGTGTATCTATCATGATCGCTGAGCCTTAATAGGACGGACGTTCCCTTGATGGGAACATATAGAAAATAAAGAAAATCCCCGGTTTGCAATTGCAAGCCGGGGATTTTCATGTTTATAAATACCGTGTAACAAACGGAGCGACCATGATAAATGTGGCCGCTCCTATAATCAATCCTTTTTTATTATTCAATACTTAGGGTCATTACCCTCTTCGTGTGTTCATCTATCTTGTTGCTGTCGTCTATTGTCCGCCCGACAAGCCACACAATGTCGTTTGTGGCTGTGGCAACAACGAGCTGTCGATGCCGCTCTATCGGCTCCGCCTTCTTGTCTTTGAGGTAGTCGGCAACGAGTTTTGAGCCTTTCATGCCATAAGGCGAAAGGCGGTCGCCGTCATTAGCGGGTCTCACCGTCAACGGGAAAGCGATGCCGTCGGCGTTGAGCGTGGCCACGAGCTTGTCTTTTGAAGGTTGAGGGCAACTGTCAACCTGCTCTATGAAAACGCGCAGCTTGCGGTCGCCAAGGCCATACAAGCCCTCCTCGGGAACACGCAAGGTGGGCAATGGCTTGTTCCATTCCTCAGCAGAATAAACAAACAACTTGCCGTTGCTCACCACTGCCACGTGGTCCTTTGACGTCCATGTCTTTCCGCCTTGTGCAGATGAGAGCATCTCCTCCGTTTGAGCACGGTTGAAGCCAAGGGGTGAGAGAATGCTCCAAAGGAGCAATCGCGGACTGACGTAACTTCGTATGGTTTCCATGGAATAAGCCTCGCCCGCGACGCACTTCCTCTTGCTTTTCCCCATTGCCTCACCGAGGCTTTGATTTACCACCTTCTCTATGTCGCCAAGGTTGTCGGCCATGCGCAGGATGTTTTGTTTTGCCGCGGGCGTGACCTTCTCAAGCATGGGTATGACATCAAGGCGCAGCTTGTTGCGCTGCACGTCGTCTTCGAGGTTAGTGCTGTCAGTCACGTAGTCTTGCCCTATGCGTTTGAGGTATGCGAGGATGTCCTTTCTCGACATATTGAGCATTGGGCGCAAGAAGATACCATTTCGACGCCTCATGCCGAGCAGTCCCTTGAGCCCAGTGCCGCGAAGCAAATTGAGGAGTATCGTCTCCACTTGGTCGTCGCTGTGGTGAGCCACGCACACCGCGTCGGCGTTAAGGTCTCGGGCGAGTTGGGCGAACCAGTGGTAGCGCAAATCCCTTGCCGCCATCTCGATGGATATGCCGCGCAGCTTGGCGAACTCCTTGGTGTCGAAATGCGCCGTGTGCAACTTCACCCCTAACTTCTCGCAAAGGGCCTTGCAAAACGCCTCGTCGCGGTCGCTCTCCTCGCCGCGAAGGTGGAAGTTGCAGTGCGCCGCCTCCACCTTGTGGCCCTTGTCGATGAGCATGCGCAGCAACGCCACGCTGTCGGGGCCTCCGCTCAGGGCAACGAGCATGCTCATATCGTCTCCTGTGTGCTTTCGCCCTCGCCTACCGTGGATGGCTTTGGAGAAGCCGGGCGAGAGGCTTCCAGCAGTCCGTCTTTCATGTGTATGGTACGGTCGGTCAACTTGGCGAGACTCTCATCGTGGGTCACGATGACGAAAGTTTGGCCAAACTTGTCCCTAAGGTCGAAGAAGAGCTGGTGAAGTTCCGACTTGTTTTTGGAGTCGAGACTGCCCGAGGGCTCATCGGCAAGCACCACGGCGGGATTGTTCACGAGCGCGCGCGCCACTGCCACACGCTGCTTCTCACCGCCTGACAGCTCGTTGGGCTTGTGCCCTGCCCTCTCGCTGAGACCCATGAAGTCGAGCAGTTCCTCAGCGCGCTTGCGGGCCTCTTGACGGCCCTTGCCGGCGATGAACGCGGGAATCATGATGTTCTCCAACGCCGTGAACTCGGGCAGCAACTGGTGAAACTGAAACACGAAACCAATGTGCTTGTTGCGAAAGTCGGCGAGCTTCTTTTCCGACAAGCCGCTCACGTCAACGCCGTCTACCACGACCGTGCCGCTATCGGGCTTGTCAAGGGTGCCTATTATCTGCAACAGCGTCGTCTTGCCGGCTCCTGACGGGCCAACAATGCTTACCACCTCGCCCTTGTCGATGTGCAGGTCGATGCCCTTGAGCACTTGCAACTTTCCAAACGATTTGGTTATTCCTTTAACGTCTATCATTATTATTCAATATTTTTGAACCTATACGTTTCCATATTCTGTCCAGCCATTTGGCCATGGTGTCGTAAGCCGAGGTCTCCTCGGTGTGCTGCGCCTGGGCAAATGTCATGGTCTGCTTGTCGTCGCCATACTGGTCGGGGAACACGATCATGAGGTTTTTCCCCTTGAACCATCGCGTCAGCTCCTCTGGCAGGCGCTCCATTGCCGACTTAAACGACACCGTGCCCTTGCGTGCCGTCACCACCACGAAGAGATTGTCGTCGGCTATCGTCGAGGCAAGACGTGGCAGCTCGTTCCAGTGGGTCATCTCCACGCATGAGGCGCGAAGGTTGGGATGGCGGTTGGTGATGAATTGGTTGACCATCTGCAACGTGTCCATCCTGCCATGAAACTGTATGCGGCATTCGAGGTTCTCGGCTATGCGCGACAGCCGCTCCATCCAGCGGAAGAAGCCTGGCTCGTATTGCGCGCGCGACGGCACGGCGACGACGATGCGCCGCAACGTGGCGAGGGGGTGGTAAAGGCGCGCCATGATGATTTGACGGTTCACGCCGTTGAACAGGCTTCGATGAAACTGCCCCCAGAAGGCGGTGGACTCAAGGTCGTGCATGTGCATGCCGATAAGAATCTCGGAGGCTTGAAACTCCTTGAAGGCATGCTTGATGCCATTGGCTATGTTTGCGGCAATACGCACCTGCGTGTCAACCTTCACGTCGGATCCAGCGGCATATTGCTGTATTTGCTGAAGGAGTTGCTGCCCTTCCTTCTGGTTGCGTCGCATGTTGGAATCGTCGTATACCACATTGATGGCGACGATGGAGCGGTTGAGCTTTTGGTTGCGCGCCATTATCGCCAAGTTTATCAACCTGTTGGCGTATTCCTTATACTTCACTGGCACGAGTATGCGCTCATCGTCATCGGGCAAGTCCTCCGATGGCAGCTCGCGCTCTCTGAGCACGATCTTCCTCGAAGCCCATTCCGTGATGATGGAAGAGATGACGCAAGTGAAGAGAATCATGATGACAATGCCGTTGAGCATTACCTCGTCTATGAGTGGCTTGCCATTGGCGGTGGTCATGTTCATGCCCACCATGACCATGGCTATGGCACCGGCGGCATGGGCTGAGGTGAGGCCAAACATCATGTGGCCAGCCAATGTGGGCAAGCGGAAGAAAAAGGCCGCCACATAAGCGGCGATGGCCTTGCCCACCGTGCCGAAGACCACTATGCAAGCCACCACGAAAAGGATGTTGCCACCTTGGAAGAGAAGGCGCACGTTGATGAGCATGCCGACACCAATGAGGAAATAAGGAATGAAGATGGCGTTGCCGATGAACTCGATGCGATTCATCAAGGGGGAGAGCTGAGGTATGTAGCGGTTCATCACCAGTCCGGCGAAAAACGCGCCGAAGATGCCCTCCAAGCCAACGAGCTCCGACAAGGCGGCGCATAGGAAGAGCATGGCCATGACAAAGATAAACTGCATCACCGCGTCGCTATACCGACGGAGGAACCATCGCGTCAGACGGGGGATGGTGAGGAGTATGCCGACCACGTAGATGGCGAGCTTGGCAATGAACCAGAGCCAAAACAGCACGTCGCTCTTGCCCTCATTGGAAGCCACAATCGCGGCGAGCACGACGAGGGCAATGAAGAGGCTCACCATGGTGGAGCCCACCGACAGCGTGACGCTCTTCTGCTGCTGGATGCCATAGCGAGAGACTATGGGGTAAGACACGAGCGTGTTCGACGCCATGACGCAGGCCAACAGCAACGCCGCCAGAGGAGTGTAGCCAAGGATGTCGATGCCCATCAACCACGTGAGGAAGAAAGGGCAACAGAACGTAATCAAGCCGAAGGCCAACGTCCGCCACTTGTTCTTGCGGAGGTTTTCCATGTCCATCTCCAGGGAGGCGAGAAACATGATGTAGTACAGTCCCACCCTGCCGAAAAGCTCGAAACTGGAATCTCTCACAAGAATGTTGAGACCATACTTGCCTATCACGACACCGGCGAGGACCATGCCTATGAGATGGGGTATGCGCAACTTGCCCATGATGACAGGAGCAAGCAGGATGATGAGGAGCACCACGAAGAACACCAGCGTGGGGTCAGTGATGGGGAAATATGAGGCAAAAGTTGCCATTTGTTATCTTTGTTTCCTATTTTAGTGGCAAAGTTACTCATATTTTCGCATATTTGTTGTAATTTTGCCCCTAAGGTTTCAATTATTATAATTATGAGAGTAGCTATTGTAGGCGCAAGCGGTGCCGTGGGGCAAGAGTTCTTGCGCATCCTTGCGGAGAGAGAGTTTCCCATCGACGACCTTCTGCTTTTCGGGTCAAAGCGTAGCGCGGGCAGGCAATACACCTTCCGCGGCAAGGCTTATACCGTGAAGGAGTTGCAGCACAACGACGACTTCAAGGACGTGGACATCGCCTTTGTCTCGGCAGGCGGCGGCACGTCGGCGGAGTTTGCGGAGACCATAACAAAACATGGGGCGGTGATGATAGACAACAGCTCGCAGTGGCGCATGGATCCAGAAGTGCCACTCGTGGTGCCGGAGATTAACCCTGAGGACGCGCTGAACCGCCCAAAGGGAATCATAGCCAACCCAAACTGCACTACCATCATGATGGTGGTGGTGCTTAACCCAATCGACAAGCTCAGCCATATCAAGAAGATTCACGTTTCTTCTTACCAAAGCGCGTCAGGCGCCGGCGCGGCGGCAATGAAGGAGCTGGAGCAGCAGTACAAGGAGATGGTGGAGACTGGGCACGTGAGCACCATAGAGAAGTTCCCTCACCAGTTGGCTTACAACGTCATTCCGCAAATCGACAAGATGACGCCAAACGACTATACCAAGGAGGAGATGAAGATGTTTAACGAGACGCGGAAGATAATGCATTCCGACGTTCGCACCTCCGCCACTTGCGTGCGCGTGTCTTCCCTCCGCTCCCACTCGGAGAGCGTGTGGTTTGAGACGGAGAAGCCGCTGGAGATAAAGGACATACAGGAGGCGCTGAAGAAAGCCCCGGGCGTGACCCTCGTCCAAGACCCCAACGACCAGTATGTCTACCCCATGCCTTTGGAGAGCGCCGGCAAGGACGACGTGTACGTGGGACGCGTGCGCAAAGACTTGGCGGACGACAACAGTTGCACGTTGTGGCTTACCGGCGACCAGATTCGCAAGGGAGCGGCCCTCAACGCCGTGCAGATTGCCGAATACCTCATCAAGGTGGGCAACGTAAAGTGAAAATAATATCTTAAGCGACGCAAATCTCATCGGGCACATGCCAATGTGACGGTGGGGTTTGTGTCTTTTTAATGTATCAACAAAAAAATGAAGAAAAAGACTTTTCTTTTAGGACTCTTGCTGTGCGCCACGGGAGCGTTCGCGCAGGGCAATCTCTCTTCGGGCATCGACCTAAAGAACCTTGACACCTCAGTGAAGCCTGGCGACGACTTCTACCACTACGCCGCGGGCGGATGGCTCAAGACACACCCCCTCGACGCTGAGCACGTGCAGAACGGAGCTTTCACCGACTTGTATGAACTGAGCCAAAAACGCATCAAGGACATCATCCTCGGTTTCGCGTCTAAGCCACAAAAGCAAGGCACGCTGGAGCAGAAGATTGGTTCTCTCTACAACCTCTTGATGGACTCCGTGCGCCTGAACCGCGAGGGATGGAAGCCTATCAAGCCGACGCTCGACAAGATCGCGGCGATAAAGAACCGCAAGGAATACCAACTGGTGTGCGCCCAGCTCGACCGCTGCGGTGAGTCGACGATGATGTTCGGCATTGGCGCGGGGGCTGACCAGAAAAACTCTGACTGGAACCTCGTAGCCATTGGGCAAGGCGGACTTGGCCTCGGCGAGCGCGACTATTACTTGTCGGACGACGCTCAAAACAAGCGCGTATTGGAGGCTTACAAGCAATACCTGAAAAAACTGTTCACGCTGACAGGGGCAGACGAGGCCACCGCTGAAAAAAAGATGCAGGCAGTCATCGCCATTGAGACAGAGATTGCCAAGGCAAGCTACGACAAGGTGAAACAGCGCGACATCGATGCCAACTACCATAAGATGTCATACACGCAACTCATCAACGACTTTCCGGGCATCGACTGGGGCAACGTGTTCCTCGCCTCTGGATTTCCAGCTTTCGACTACGTTGACGTGGGCCAGCCAGAGCCTATACACGAGGTTGAGAAGATTCTCGCCGACACGCCTCTCGATGACCTCAAGACTTATGCTGAGGCAAAGGTCATCAGCGGTGCCACGAGCGAGCTTAGCGATGACTTCCGCGCGGCTTCGTTTGAGCTCAGGAAGGCGATGGTAGGCTCTAAGCAAGACCAGCCACGGTGGAAGCGCGCCGTCTCGGTGGTTAGCAACAGATTGGGTGAAGCCATAGGCAAGATGTACGTGGAGAAGTATTTCCCGGAGTCGAGCAAGAAGCGCATGCTGGAACTTGTGCACAACCTACAGACTGCCCTCGCGCAGCGCATAGACGAGGCAACATGGATGGGAGCGGCCACGAAGGCACAGGCGAAGGACAAGTTGGCCAACTTCATCATCAAGATTGGCTATCCCGACAAATGGAAGAGCTATGATGGCTTGCAAGTAAACGACAGCCTCTCGCTCTATGAGAACCTGAGCAACATCTCTCGCTGGGCCACCGACGACTACATAGCCAAGAACGTGAACAAGAAAGTTGACAAGTCGCAATGGCAGATGACGCCGCAAACCATCAACGCTTACTACGACCCATCTACCAACGAGATTTGCTTCCCTGCCGCCATCCTGCAACCGCCATTCTTTGACCCTAACGCCGACGACGCCGTAAACTATGGTGCCATTGGTGGCGTGATTGGCCACGAGATGAGCCACGGCTTCGATGACCAAGGCTCTCAGTTCGACAAGTATGGTAACCAGCGCAACTGGTGGACGGCTCAAGACAAAAAGAACTTTGACGCGCGCACGAAAGTGCTCGCCGACTGGTTCTCCTCTTTTGAGGTGTTGCCTGGCATGAAGGTCAACGGCAAGCAGACCCTTGGCGAGAACATTGGTGACAACGGAGGATTGAACATAGCCTTCCGCGCTTTGCAAAACTCCATGAAAGCGCATCCTTTGACCGTGAAAGACGGTTTCACGCCTGAGCAGCGCTTCTTCCTCGCTTGGGGACGCGTATGGGCTTCTAACATGACCGACGAGGTCGTGAAATACCTCCTCACAGTCGATGTTCACTCACCAAACTACGCTCGCGTCAACGCCGCGTTGCCAATGATAGACGCCTGGTATAAGGCTTTCAACGTGAAGAAAGGCGACAAGATGTTCGTGCCTAAGAACAAGCGCGCGCACATTTGGTAACCCACTCTTCTTGTGATATAAAGAGTGCCACTAATAGTATTCTTATAGACATTTTCTGGAGAGACAAGTATCATGCTTGTCTCTCTTTTTTGTTGCGTAATCACGGCTGCTTTCCACTGAAAAACAAAATCATTGCTGAAATCCGCGAAAAACTTTCCTGAAACGAATAAAATCATTAACTTTGCGGAAAACACCACGACTATGGGAAAATATCTT